>JBFZFJ010000263.1:0-5149 GCA_041306405.1 Verrucomicrobiales bacterium
GGCCGGTGGCCTCGCCGCCGATGAAGAGCCAGTTCTTCTTGTTATGCGCAGATTTGCATAAAAAAATTATGCGAACATGCGGATTATGCGAACATGCCTTGCGAGATGAGATGCAGTGTTGCTCGGAAGTCGACCCAAATGAATAGTGCCAGCCCATTGAGCGTCGGAGATTTGGAGGTCAGTCATGCACACGTTTGTCTTTCTCCGGGAATGCTGCCGGCGGCGAATGGCGGCAAACGGTCTTGGCATAATTCTTTTCCGATTCGCGGATTGGCTTCAGGAGAGAGGATATTCCCGGAAAAACTTCAGCGGGCGGACAAAATGTCCGCCCCCCTTACGGCTGCGCCAGGCCGCCGCCCACCACTTGCGGTGCCCCCCAGCAACCCGTTCGCCGGCTTGATTCCGCCGCCGCGCGCCCTACACTCGCGACCATGTTCACCAAGCGCCACGGCCCGCCGGGATCGTCCCCCGCCACGCTCGTCCCCCATCTGGTCGATGGCAAGGGCCGCAAACCCGGAATCCAGATCATCGAATACGACAAGGACAGTCTCGATGAGCGCGAAATCACCGACCTCTCCGAGCTCGCCGCCCATCTCGACAACCGCAAGGTCACCTGGATCAACATCGACGGCCTCGGCGACATGGAGGCCCTCGCAATCCTCGGTGAGAAATTCAAACTCCACCCGCTCGCCCTCGAAGACGTCCTCAACACCGGCCAGCGCCCGAAAGTCGAGCAGGCACCCGACTACCTCTTCGTCGTCGCCCAGATGGTCTATCAGGACAACAGCCACACCATCTGCGGCGAGCAGGTGAGCTTGTTTCTCGGGAAAAACTTCATCATCACCGTGCAGGAGGAGGCCGATTACGACGTGTTCGATCCCGTCCGCGCCCGCATCCGCTCCGGCCGCGGCGCGATCCGCAAGCTCAAGGCGGACTACCTCGCCTACGCCCTGCTCGACTCGATCATCGACCACTACTACCCCGTGCTCGAAGACATCGGCGGAGCCATCGAGGAACTCGAGGACGAGCTGTTGGAAAGGCCGTCCCGCGAGATGGTCCACCTGCTGCACGAATACAAGCGGAGCCTCACCCAGATGCGGCGCTTCGTCTGGCCGCTGCGGGATGTCATCAACGGCCTTCTCCACGACTCCTCCGGCTACATCGCCTCCCCCACCAAGATCTTCCTGCGCGACTGCTACGACCACACCGTCCAGCTGATGGACCTGGTGGAAAGCTACAAGGAACTCACCGCCGGACTGATGGAGCTCTATCATTCCAGCGTCGGTCTCCGCACCAACGAGGTGATGCGCGTGCTTACCGTCATCACTTCCATTTTCATCCCGCTGACCTTCATCGTCGGCGTTTACGGCATGAACTTCGCCCCCGAATCCCCGGCCGGCGAAAAGCTCCCGCTCAACATGCCCGAGCTCTATCACCCGCACGGCTACGTCGGATTGATGGCCGTCATGGCCGCCATCGCCGTGATCCAGTTGATCATCTTCAAAAGAATGAAATGGCTGTGATCCACCGGGGATGAAAAACCACGGGCGTCGGATCCCTTGTTCCGACGCCCGTGGGCCCTTTGGGGGGCTGATGTGCTATCCCTTACGGAAACGAGAATGCCACAAACCGGCCATTCCGCCATACCGCGATCGCGTAGAAAACCCGCTCAGGCCGATTCGAGGATGATGTTGCCGTAAGGCGTCGGATCGCCGGTGCGGATCAGCCCGATGGCGTGCGGCACGCGCTTTTTGAAATCGACGTGCGCCTCGCGGGTCAGCGGGATTTCACCGAAGGATTTCGTGAAACGGGCCACGGCTTCCGGCGTGTTGGCCGCCACGAACTCGTCCGCCTGCCAGATCCGGCCGATTTTGAAAACGGGCGTCAGCAAATCGAGCACGTCGAGCACCGTCGGAATCCCGTGCGTCAGCGAAATATCGACCGTCTCGATTTCCGGCCAGAAGGGAAACGCCCAGTCCGCGATCACCAGCGTGTTGGTGTGGCGGACGCGGGCGAGGAGGTCGAGGAGATGCGGATTGAGAATGGCGGTTTGGAGCATGCGCGAGTTTCCCGCTCACGATCGTTTCGTCAATCCGCTTTTAAGACATCCGCTTTTAAGACGTCCACTGCGGGTGCATCGACTGCCGGAAGCGCGACGGCGGGACGTGGTGGACGGATTTGAAAACGCGGGAGAAATGGAAGGCGTCCTTAAACCCGAGCATGGCGGCCACGGATTTCACCGAGGCGTCGCTTTCCAGCAGGATGCGCGAGGCGTGCTCCATCCGCAGGCGGGTTAGAAATTGATAGGGACTCTCGTCGTGAAAGCGGGCGAACAGGCGGCAGAGATAGGGCGCGTCCACTTCACAGGCTTTCGCAATGGCGTCCAGCGTGGTGTTTGTAAGGAAGTTCCGGCCGATGAACTCCCGGCAACGCGCGTAAGTCGCATATGCCGGAGTGTCGGTGCTGACCGGTTCGGCGGCGTCATCCCGGCACATCAACAGCAGTTGGCGGGTGATCGCGGCGCAGAGCGGGCGCGCCAGCTTGGACTTGCGGATGCCGCGGTCGATCAAGCTGTCGAAGGCCCGCCGGATCGGCTCGCCCTTGACGCAACGCGAGATGAATCCGGGCTGCAGGTCGTAACGCTCCAGAAACTCCCCGACCTCGGTGCCGGTGAATCCCACGAAATACTTGCCGAGCGGATTCTCCGGCGAGGTCTCGATCGTGTGGGGAACCGACGGCCCGTAAATGTAGAAGCTCCCCGGTGCCAATTCCGCCTCAGCATCTCCCAACCGGAGCTTCCCCGAGCCGTGACTGACGAACTCCAGCGAATACCACGGGAAATCGCGCCGGTCGATCCGGTAATCCGCCGAGCACCGCTCGAAGCCGCCGAAGACCACCGCGAAAATCTCGTCCTCGATCGGATCGAGAAAAAACAACCGCGAGGACTCGACTTCGTGCGAGACGAAAGAAGTGGCGACCTGGGCGCTTTCCATGCCCGCGATTCATCTCAAATCCCCGGCCCGATTCAAGACAATAATCTACATTGGATCACAGAATCATCATGCGCGGAATCCGCGAGTCCCGGCGACACCCGGATTTCGTATTCATCGGAAATTTCAAGCTGACAAATCCTGCCAAGCTGCCATATCTCCGCCCGATCGACCCATTCAAAAGCATTCTTATGAAGCCATCATCTTATCCAAAAATCGGCATTCGGCCGGCCATCGACGGCCGGCTCGGCGGCGTCCGCGAGTCACTTGAAGAACGCACCATGCAGCAGGCGCAGGCCGTCGCCGCGCTGATCGCCGCCGAGCTGCGCTACCCGGACGGCACGCCCGTCGAGTGCGTCATCGCCGACACCTGCATCGGCGGCGTGAAGGAGGCCGCCGACTGCGCCGACAAATTCAAAGCCGCCAACGTCGGCGTCTCGCTAACCGTCACCCCCTGCTGGTGCTACGGCTCGGAGACGATGGACATGGACCCGCATTTGCCCAAGGCGGTCTGGGGCTTCAACGGCACCGAGCGCCCCGGCGCGGTCTATCTGGCCGCCGTGCTCGCCGGCCACACGCAGAAAGGGCTGCCCGCCTTCGGGATTTACGGCAAGGACGTGCAGTCCGCCACCGACACCGAGATCCCGGCGGACGTGCGCGGCAAGCTCCTGTCATTCGTCCGCTGCGGACTCACCGTCGCCCTGATGCGCGGCAAGAGCTACCTCTCAATGGGCGGCACCTCGATGGGCATCGCCGGCTCTGTCGTCGATCCCGCGTTGTGGGAAAAATGGTTCGGCATGCGTGTCGAAGCCATCGACATGACCGAGTTCGTCGGCCGCATGAGCAAGGGCCAATACGACCCGGCCGAATACGAAAAAGCCCTCGCATGGGTGAAGAAGAACTGCCCGGAAGGAAAAGACTACAACTCCCCCACCACCACCCGCTCCCGCGAGCAGATCGACAAGGAATGGGAAGACAGCGTGAAAATGGCGCTCATCGCCCGCGACCTGATGGTCGGAAATCCCAAGCTCGCGGAAATGGGACTCGGCGAGCAGGCGCACGGGCACAACGCCATCGCCTCCGGTTTCCAGGGCCAGCGCCAGTGGACCGACCACTTTCCTAACGGCGATTTCCTCGAAGCCATCCTCAACTCCTCCTTCGACTGGAACGGCAAACGCGCGCCCTACATCGTCGCCACCGAGAACGACGCGCTCAACGGCGCGGGCATGCTCTTCGGCCACCTCCTCACCAACACCGCGCAGATCTTCGCCGACCTCCGCACCTATTGGAGCCTTGAGGCGATCGAAACCGCAAGCGGCAAGAAAGTCAGCCACCCGCTCATCGGCGACGGCATCCTCCACCTCATCAACTCCGGCCCGGCCGCGCTCGACGGCACCGGCGAGCAGCAAACCAACGGCACCCCGACGATGAAACCGTTCTGGGAAATCACTGATGCCGAGGTTGAAAAATGCCTCAAGGCCACCACCTGGCACCCGTCCATCACCGAGTATTTCCCCGGCGGCGGACTCAGCACCCGCTACCGCACCCGCGGCGGCATGCCGGCCACGATGATCCGCCTCAACCTCGTCGGCGGCATCGGCCCCGCGCTGCAAGTGGCGGAAGGCTACACCGTGGATCTGCCGGAAGACGTGCATGACGCGCTCGACCAGCGGACCAACCCGACTTGGCCGACTACCTGGTTTGCACCGATCCTCACCGGCAAGGGCGCCTTCACCAGCGCCTACGAAGTCATGAACCACTGGGGAGCCAACCACTGCGTGATGACCTGCGGCCACGTGGGCCACCTCTATCTGACGCTCGCCTCGATGCTGCGCATCCCGGTTTACATGCACAACGTCGGCGAGGACCGCGTCTTCCGCCCGAGCGCGTGGACCTCCTTCGGCACCGCCGATCTCGAAGGCGCGGACTTCCGCGCCTGCGCGAACTACGGCCCACTCTACGGCAAGGCCTGATCGATTAGATCGAAATAGAAAACCCCGGAGCGAATGCCGCTCCGGGGTTTTCCTTTGTCAAAATTCAAACTGCGTGACTCAGGCCGCAACGCGCACCTTGTGACCTTTCACCCAGAGGCCATAGATCGCGATCACCACAAAGCAAAGGGCTGGCAGGAAGAACGACGCGCGGGTGCTTGATAGAAC
>JBFZFJ010000264.1:0-10778 GCA_041306405.1 Verrucomicrobiales bacterium
CTGCCCTCGTCGCCGGCGACTCTCGAAGAACTGCTGCGCGAGGACGTGATCCCCTACACCGCGCTGATGCCCGAGCTGGACGCGATCATGCTGGCGCACGTGGAATTTCCTAACATCGACCCGGATTTCCCGGCCTCGCTCTCGCCGCGGATCATCCGGCGCTTCCTCCGCGACCAACTCGGCTTCGACAGGCACATCGTCCTAACCGACGACCTCGACATGGGCGCGATCACCACCCGCTACGGCCGCGGCCAGGACGTGAAGCTCGCCATCGAGGCGGGCAACGATCTGGCGCTGATCTGCCACCGCACGGACACCGCGGAGATCGCGGCGCGGGCGGTCGCCGAGCTGCCGCACTGGATGACGGAGGACGCGCGCGAGCGGGTGGAGAAATTCCGCCGCAAGCTCCGCGGGCCGCTCGTCTGGTCGGACAAGAAGTGGCGGGAGACCTGCGAGTCGCTCGCCAAGCTGGCGGCCGAGGTTCCCGAAATCGAGATCACGCAGGCCGGCAGCCCGGTGGCGGATTACTGAGCCGCGTCATTTCCCGAGCACCCAGGAAATGTGTGGGGTGTAGAGGTCGGGCTCCAGCAGGAACGAGTCGTGGCCCTTGTCGGAATGCACGATGATGTGCATGACGTCGACCTTGGCTTCCTCCAGATGCTTCACCAGCTCCGCCTGCTCTTCCGGATAGAAACAGAAGTCGGAGTCGATCGAGAAGACCAGCCAGCGCTGGCCGGCGAGCTGCGCGCGTGCGAACAAGTCGGCGGGAGTTTCCGCGTCGCCTTCCTGGGTCGCGTCGTAGCGCGACCACAGGTCGATGATCCGCAGATAGGTGTTCGCGTCGAAGCGGCGGACGAACTTTTTCCCCTGATGGAGCATGTAGCTCTGGAACTGGTCGCGCACGCGGTACCAGGCGAGCACGTCGTCCGGCTGCACCACGTCCTGCCGCGCGCGGCGCTCGATGGCGTCGAGGTGGACGAAGGTTTTGTGGGAAATCATGCGGGCGAGCACGAGGCCGTAGAGCGGAGCCCCGGCGTCGTAGTAGTCGCCGCCGTTGAAGTGCGGGTCGTTCTCGATGGCGAGGATTTGCTCGAAAAGGATCAGCCGGTTGAGGACGGTGGTTTTGAATCCCGAGGCGATGATGATCACGTTGTGGACGCGCTCGGCGAAGCGGGTGGCGAAGGTCAGCGCGACCAAGCCGCCGACCGACGGGCCGACCACCGCGTGCAGCGCGTGGATGCGGAAGTGATCCAGCAGCGAGGCGAAAACCTCCACCTGGTCCGCCGCGGTCACCGCGGGGAACGAGGAGCCCCAAGGTTTTCCCGTCTCCGGATCGATCGACGCCGGGCCGGTGCTGCCGTAACAGCCGCCGAGGTAGTTCGCGCAGATGACGAAATATTTGTCGGTGTCGATGGCCTTGCCCGGCCCGATCATTCCTTCCCACCAGCCTTCGTGCATTTCCGGCTGCCAGAGTTCGCCGACCCCTTCGATGCTTGGATTGTAGCCCACCGCGTGGTGGGAGCCGGACAGCGCGTGGAAGAGGAAAATCGCGTTGGATCGCGCGGCGTTGAGCTCGCCCCAGGTTTCGTAGGCGAGCGTGATTCCCGGCAGCAGCCCGCCCTCGCGCAGCCTCACCGGGTCGGCGGGGCTTCCGGTTTGGAAAAATTGGGTGCGGGTCGCGGCGGGCATGCGCGGAGCCTAGACGGCGTCCGCCATCGAAGGCAAGGGCGGGAACACCTCTGGGTGGCACTGAGAATGATGGGCAAAATAAGGGGGAGTGGACATTTTGTCCACTTGTCGATGCGCGGCGAAAGCGGAAGCGCGAAGCTCATCTCTTTCTTTTCCCATCGTCCAGGCGGACAAAAATGTCCGCCCCCCTTATGGCAGCCTCTTGCCAGTCGGGCGGGCGACGGCTATCGATCGGGAAATTCCCCGCCCTATGAAATCCGCACTCCTTCTGTCAGTTTCCCTCCTGCTCTGCGCCTGTGGTCCCGCCAACGGCCCGAGCCTTGCCGCTGGAGGTTCCGCGCCGGCGCAAGGCGGTCTCGGCTTCCTGCCGAAAGAGGCGGAGAAGGGGACGTTGTTCACCTACTACCAGCCGAAGGCCCCATCGAAGTGGCGGAACAACTGGACTTCCAAGCTCGATCTCACCGGCGTCTCGTGGAACGACTCGCGCACGGCCACGCTGATTTCTCCCAGCCACGTGGTGATGGCCGCCCATTTCACGAGGCCGGCGAACGTCTCGGTGATGTTCCATGACAAGCGGGGCAAGCCTTACGAGCGCTTCATTTCATCGGTGAAAATCCTCACAGGCGCGGGCGACATCGCCGTGGCCAAGCTGAACCTGCCGTTGCCGCCAGAGGTGAAATACTACCGGCTCGCCAGCGCGGGCGACGCCTCCGTCGGCAGGCCGGTCATCGTTTCGGATCAGACGAACACCCTCTCGGTGCACCAGATCGACGCGGTTTCAGGCGGGGTCGTGCGGCTGGGATTCGTCCCCGGACTGAATCCGGTTTATCGGCGGAACCTGATCGTCGGCGACAGCGGAAACCCGTCGTTCTTGTGGAAGAACGGCGAGCTCGTCCTGCTCGAAACGCACACCACCGGCGGCCCCGGAGCGGGTCCGTTTTACGGCGATCCGCAGGTGCAGGCCGCCATCCGCGGAGCGATGGCCGAGCTGGGCCGCTGAGGAAGCGGCCGCGCCGGCCCCGCGATTTCCCGGCATCCGGACTTGGCAGCACCCTCACACCGGGCATTCTCCCCGCGTCCTTCTTCCCCTGTCCCATTTCTGCTTTTCAGTTTTTCAGCTTCTCAGCGTTTACCCAAAGATGTCTCCCGAACAACAACTCGCCCAACTCACCGCCGGCACCGCCAAGGTTCTATCCGAAAAGGAGCTGCTGGAAAAACTCCGCCTCGGTCGCCCGCTGCGCATCAAGCTCGGCGTCGATCCGACCGCCCCGGACATCCACCTCGGGCACACCGTCGCGCTGGAGAAACTCCGCCAGTTCCAGCTCCTCGGCCACCAGGCCGTGCTGCTCATCGGCGATTTCACCGCCACCGTCGGTGACCCGACCGGCCGCTCGTCCACCCGCCCGCCGCTCACCCGCGACGAGGTGCTGGTCAACGCCGCCACCTACACCGACCAGGCCTTCAAGATCCTCGACAAGTCGAAAACCGAGATCGTTTACAACGGCGACTGGTTCCGCAAAATGACCTACGAGGAAATCCTCAAGCTCAACGGCCGCGTCACCCTCCAACAGATGCTCCAGCGCGAGGACTTCCGCACCCGCCTCGACGCCGGCCAGGAAATCCGCCTGCACGAGCTCCAATACCCGATCATGCAAGGCTGGGATTCCGTGGAAATCCGCGCCGACGTCGAGATCGGCGGCACCGACCAGCTCTTCAACATCCTCGTCGGCCGCGACCTCCAGAAAGAGGAAGGTCAGCCGCAGCAAGTCGTCATGGTCATGCCCCTGCTCGAAGGCCTCGACGGCGTGAAAAAAATGTCCAAGTCCTACGGCAACTACGTCGGCGTGAGCGACGCGCCGCAGGAAATGTTCGGCAAGCTCATGAGCGTTTCAGACGAGCTGATGGACCGCTACTACCTGCTCCTGCTAGGCGAGGCGCGCGATCCGTCCGGCCACCCGATGGACGCCAAGAAGGCGCTCGCCGAGAAAATCACCAGCCGCTACCACGGCCCCGAGGCCGGCCCCGCCGCCCGCGCCGACTGGGACACCCGCTTCTCGAAAAAAGACCTCGCCGCCGCCGAGCTGCCCGAACTTCCCCTCTCGGATCTTCCCGCCGATCTCACCGTCCTCACCCTCACCGCGCACGCCTTCCAAGCCGCCTACGGCCTGGAGAAATCCAACGGCGAATTGAAGAAGCAATTCATCACCACCGGCTCCGTCCAGCTTAACGGTGAGAAACTCACCGATCCCAACGCCGCCATCTCCCCCGCCGCCGGCGACGTGCTAAAGCTCTCGAAAAAGCACGCGGTGAGGTTCGTCTGACCTCAACAACGAGGCTCCGCCGCCGCAGCGAAGCCCGCGACGGCCACGCCTGGCTGCGGCTGTAGCGGCGATCGCTACAATGGAGGTCAGGGGGACTCATCCGGGCGAATTCCCGAGAGACGGGTTCCTGCCATCAGTTGTTGCTTGGCAAGAGCGCTTCCTTTGATGAACAAGATCACCAGACTCAGGGAAAGGAAACATGTCGACAGGAAGGAACCCGCGAGCAGCGGGAGCACAGCTTCGGCGGGTCTGAAAATAACCTCACAGGCATAGGGTGATGGTTTGAAATCCAGCACTTCATACAATCCAAGTGAGGAGCCGAATAAACCGATCATCACCGGAAGAAGCGCACAGGGCAGGAGTAGTTGGAAATGGAATGAAGGCTGTTTCCTTAAAACCCAAAGGCCACAAATGAAAAGAAGCCAGAGAAACAAGATCGCGGAAAGCCCGAGAAACGGGGCAACGTCTCCACATTCCAGATAGTGGTCAATTAATGTCTTCTTTGAGATAATTGGGGCGGCGATCATCAAGATCGAGCTCACGGATTCCAACGCTGTCATTTGCGAAATCTAAGGTGAGCTGGAATGCCGTCGAGTTTTTCCTGTTGGAAATTGCGCCGGCGTTATAAAGTGACAGCATCAATGATGCGGTGCGGGTCCGGCGGGAGCGGGCTCCGGCTCGGCCTTTTTCTTCCTGTCAGAGAACTTCTGGACGAAGACATAACAGACCGGAATCAGGAACAGCCCGATGGCGGTGGAAATGGTCATGCCGAAGACCACGCCGGTGCCCATGGTGGCACGCGAGGCGGCGCCGGAACCGGTAGCCAGCATCAGCGGCACGCAGCCGAGGATGAAGGCGAAGGAAGTCATTAGAATCGGACGCAGGCGGAGTTTCGCGCCCTCGATGGCGGCATCGATGGTGGGAACGCCTTCCTCGCGTTTCATTTTGGCGAACTCGATGATGAGGATGGCGTTTTTCGCCGCGAGGCCGATGAGCATGACGAGGCCGACCTGGGCATAGACGTTCATGTCGAACTTGCGCAGGAGCAGGCCGACCATCGTGCCGAGGATGACGGTGGGCACCGAAAGCAGCACGGCGAAGGGCAGCGACCAGCTTTCATACTGGGCGGCGAGCAGCAGGAAGACGAAGAGGATGGCCATGCCGAAGATCACGCCGGCCTGGCCTTCGGATTTCTTTTCCTGAAGCGTGAGGCCGGACCATTCGTAGCCGGTCTCCGCGGGCATTTCCTTCATCACTTCCTCGATCGCCTTGATCGCCTGGCCGGAACTGTAACCCGGCGCGGTGGCACCGATGACTTCGGCCGCGTTATAGAGATTGAACCGGGTGACGAGGTTGGGGCCGGACATCTTGGTGATGGTGACCAGCGTGCTCAGCGGGATCATGTTGCCCTCGTTGCTGCGGACATAGAATTTCCCGATGTCGTCCGGCTTGCTGGTGAACTCGGGCTCGGCTTGCAGGAAGACCTTGTAAACCTTGCCGAATTTCACGAAGTCGTTGACGTAAAGACCGCTCAAATAGGTCTGGAGGGTGGCGAACACGCTGTCCACCGGCACGTTGAGCGTGCGGCATTTCTCGCGGTCCAACTCCACCTTCACCTGCGGCGTGGCTGGGTTGAAGGTGGTGGTCAGGCGGGCGATTTCCGGGCGCTTCGCGGCCAGTTCCTGAAGCTGCTTCACGTATCCGGCAAGATCATCGATGCTGCCGCCGGAGCGGTCCTGAAGCTGCATGGTGAAGCCGGAGACGTTGCCATAGCCCGGCAGTGGCGGCGGTCCGAATGAAAACGCGCGGGCACCGGGGATGGATTGGAATTTTTTCGTCCACTCGGCGGCGATGGCTTTGGAATGGAGATGGGGCTCGTGGCGTTCCTCCCATGGCTTGAGACCCACAAACATGAGTGCGCAGTTCGGAACGTTGAGCGAGTTGAGGATGTTCATGCCGGCGAGACTGACTGCGGATTGCACGCCTTCGGTGTTGCCAACGATTTCCTCGATCTGTTTGAGCACCTCGTCGGTCCGCTGGAGCGAGGCTCCTTCCGGCAGTTCGACCGCCACAAACAGATAGCCCTTGTCCTCGTCCGGAATGAATCCGCCGGGCACGTGTTTGCCGATGCGGTTGATGCCGACGATGACCAGCACCAGCATCACCATGGAAAGCGTCGCCTTGCGCACCAGCCCGCCGACCACCCTGCCGTAGCGGTCGATGATCCAGTCGAAGGCGGCGTTGAACTTCTTGAAGAACCAGGCGACGGGGCCCTTGCCGGGTGTTGGTGCGCGCAGCAGCATGGCGGAGAGCGCCGGGCTGAGCGTGAGCGCGTTGATCACGGAGAAGACCACCGCGATCGCAATGGTCAGCGCGAACTGGCTGTAAAGCTGGCCGGTCACCCCGCCCATGAAGGCGACAGGCACGAACACCGCACACAATACCAAGCCGATGGCGACCACCGGGCCGGACACCTCCTGCATCGCCTTGCGGGTGGCTTCCTTGGGTGAAAGTCCGTGCTCGATGTGATGCTGTACCGCCTCGACGACGACGATGGCGTCGTCCACCACGATGCCGATGGCCAGCACCAGTCCGAACATGGTGAGCACGTTCACACTGAAGCCCATGACAGGGAACATGATGAAGGCGCCTAGCAGGGAGACCGGCACCGTGAGCATCGGAATGATGGTGGCGCGGAAACTCTGCAGGAAGATGAAAACAACGATCAGCACCAGAATCACCGCCTCGAAAAGCGTGTGCACGATCGCTTCGATCGAGGCCTTGATCGGCAGCGTCGAGTCCAGCGCGACCTCATAGATCATGTCCGCCGGGAACTTGGCCTTCGCCTTCTCGAGGATGGCCTTGACGTTTTCCGCGGTCTCAAGCGCGTTGGCTCCGGGTGCCAGATAGATCGCGAAGGCACCGGCCGGCGACTTGTTGAGGCGGGCGCGGAGATCGTAGGTCTGGGCGCCGAGGTCGACGCGGGCCACGTCCTTGATTTTCACCTGCGAGCCGTCGCTGCTAGATCGGATGATGACCTCTTCGAACTCCTTGGGGTCCTTGAGCAGGCCGAGGGCGCGCACGTTATACTGGCCCTCCTGGCCGGGTGGCGCGGGCTCCGCACCGATCCGTCCGGCGGGCGACTGGGCGTTCTGTTCTTGCAACGCCTTCTTGATGTCGTCCGGCGTGATGCCGAGCGAGGCGAGTTTGTCCGGCTGCAGCCACATCCGCATGGTGTAGTCTTGGGCGGTGAAGTTTTTCACATCACCCACGCCCTTCACCCGTTTGATCGCGTCCACTAGATTAAGATCGAGGTAGTTGCTGAGGAAAACGGCATCGTAGCTTCCCTTTGGCGAGGCGAGACCGATGACCATCAGGATGTCCGGGCTGGAACGGTTGACGACCACACCCTCGCGTTTCACCGCTTCCGGAAGCTGGGCCTCGGCCTGGGTCACGCGGTTCTGCGTGTTGACCTGCATGATGTCCACGTCCGTGCCGACGTCGAAATAGACGTTGAGCGTCATCTTGCCGTCGTTGGCGTTGAACGACTGCATGTAGAGCAGCTTGTCCACGCCGTTGACCTTGGTTTCGATGGGAGTGGCCACGGATTCCATGACCGCTTCGGCGGCGGCGCCACGGTAAGTCGTGGTGGCCTGGATCATGGTGGGGCTGACGTTCGGGTATTCCGAAATCGGCAGCCGGGAGAGCGAGATGGCGCCCACGATACAGGTGAGGATGGCAATAACCATCGCCACGATGGGACGGCGGATGAAGAATTCGGCCATGGTGTTGTTATTCCTTGGCGGGTTTGTCCGAAGCGGCGGCCTTGGCGGCTGGAGCATTGGTATTCACCGGGATGCCTTCGCGGAGTTTGTTGACTCCCTCCACCACGATTTTCTCACCTACCTTGAGGCCCTCGTTGATGATGAAAATACTGCCCACCTGTTCGCCGGTCGTCACCGGCCGCTGGGTCACCTTGCCATCGCCTCCGATCACCCAGACGAAGGTTTTGCCCTGAAGCGCCACGATCGCCCGCTCTGGCACCGTGATGCAGTCGGGGCGGGCACCGAGATTCACGCGGACCCGCGCGAACATGCCGGGACGCAGCAGCTTCTGTTTGTTGGGGAACTCGGCGCGGACGCGCAAGGTGCCGGTTTTCACGTTCACCGCGCGGTCGATGAAGACGAAGCGGCCCTGGTCGGAATGTTCGGCTCCGTTGGAGAGGATCAGGGTGAGCGGCAGGCTGGCGATGTCGCGGCCCAAAGCGCGGCTTTTCTCCTCGGCCCGGATGTAGTCCACCTCGCTGAGGTTGCAGTAGAACCAGATGGGGTCGAGGGTGGAAATGGTCGCTAACAAAGTGGGCTCGCCCTTGCCCACCAGCTCGCCGATGGAAACCTGGGTGGCGCCGATGAGGCCGGTGATGGGCGCTTTCACGTCACAATAGCCGAGGTCGAGTTGCGCGGATTCCACCCGCGCCTGCGCGGTGGTCACGCCGGCTTTGCCGACTTCCACCGAGGCGATGGCATTGTCGAGATCCTGCTTGGGGATCGCCTTTTTAATGAAGAGCGGTTCGAGCCGCGCGACGTCCGCCTCATACTTGCCGAGTGCGGCGTTGGCCTCTGCCAGGGCGCCGGTGGCGGCGGCCAGTTTTTCGAGAAACGGCTTCTTATCCAGCTGAAACAGGAGGTCTCCCTGCTTCACCTCGACGCCCTCGGTGAATGGCATCTTGTCCAAGAAACCCTCGACGCGCGCGCGGACCTCGACGTTTTGCGGCGAGTCGAGCTGGCCGATGAGCGTTGAGGAAAGCGGCACCTCGGAGGTGGAGATTTCCATGACTTCGACGGTCGGCGGCGGTGGCGCGACGGCGACGGGCTTCTTGCAACCGCAGAGCACGGCGATGGTCGCCATGGTCAGCACTTGAAGCCGCGGGGTGAGTTTGGTGTTCGCTTTCAAGTGTTTGGGGATTGGCTCTCGTGTCGGAATGGCGGAGTGGGTGCGGTTCGCGGGAAATCGGCCGTTTGAACTCACACGATCAAGGGCTAACGAGCTGCTCGTTGCCTGTCAAATTGAAAGCCTCCGCCTTGAGCGAGAGTCTCATCAAATCCGGCACCGAGCGACAGCGGGTTTTCCTCATCAGCCGGCCGCGGTGGATCTTCACGGTTTTTTCCGCGATCCCGAGTCGGGAGGCGATTTGCTTGTTCAGAAGTCCGGCGAGCACCTGTTCCATCACTTGGAATTCGCGCGGCGTCAGGGTTCCGAGCGCCGCGCGGGCGAGCGTCCGTTCGGCATTGGCCCGGCGGACTTCTCGGGCGACAGCGAGCGCGCGGGAGACCGAGGAAAGCAGGGTTTCATCAGCCACCGGCTTGAGCAGGAAATCCACGGCCCCCGCCTTCATCGCCCGCGCGCACATCGGGACGTCACCGCTTCCCGTTAGGAAAACGATCTGCTCGCCGTGGCCTTCGAGCGTGGTTTGGAGATGGAAGCCGTCCTGCGGATCGAGCACGAGGCAAACGGGTCCAGGATATTCCTCGCGTTCGAGATAGTCGGCGGCGGAGGCAAAGGTTTCCACGGCGAGCCGGGCGGACCGGAGCAAGCGCTTCAAGCCGCGGCGGACCGACTCGTCGTCATCGACCACGCAGACCAATGCCTCTGCATTCGGCAGTGCCGGAGTCGTTGCGAAATGGGGGGATTCGGGAACCATCATTCGGAGAATGAGACAGCGTCATCATTCCCCGCAATGGTCCGACAGGTCAAGCATGTTGAGGGCTCGATGAGGCTCGATGTAGGACTTTGGTCTGATGGAAATAGCCGGACTTTTGTGCGAGGATACATGCGATTCGTTCATTTTAACCCCCGATCCCCCCCCATTCCGCCCGCCATGAAAACCGCGCTCGCCATCGCCTTGATCGCCCTCTCATCCGCCGGTCTCAGTCCGGGGCAGGATGCCGGAAAGGACAGCGCCGCGATCCCTCCCGAAATGGCCGCCATCCTCGCCAACGACCGCGCCTACGAGGCCGCCTACGCCAAGGCCGATGTCGAGGCGCTCGCCGCCTTTTTCACCGAAGACGCCGAATACACGTCCGACGACGGCCGCATCTTCAGCGGCAACGCCGCGCTCAAGGCCTGCCTGCGCGACGCCTTCCGCGCCAACAAGGGCGCGAAACTCGCGATCACCGTGGATTCCGCGAAGCCGCTCACTTCCGAGGTGCTCGTGGAAAAAGGCTCGACCCGCGTGATTTCCAAAACCGGCGACGTCGCCGAGTCGCTCTACACCGCGGTCCACGTCAAGAAGGACGACCAATGGAAAATCAGCCAGCTCATCGAGACGCCGATGCCGGAAACCACCGCGAACGACCACTTGGCGGAACTTTCCTGGCTGCTAGGTCACTGGGAGGAGGCGGACAAGGAGGCGGGCATGACCATTCACAGCCGCTACCAATGGGCGAGCGGCGGCAATTTCATCACCCGCAACGTCACGGTGAAACGCGGCGACGATCCGGTGCTCGAAGGCTGGCAGATCATCGGCTGGGACCCGGTCGAGGGAGCCATTCATTCATGGACCTTCGACGACGCCGGCGGCTTCTCGCAGGGCTATTGGACCCGCGAGGGTGAACGCTGGCTGGCACGGGAAGCCGGCTACGCCGCGGACGGCAGCCGCACCAGCGCCGATCAAACCATCACCAAAGCCAGCGACGACCGGTATTTCTGGGAGTCCGGCAACCGCACGCTCGACGGCGAGCCACGGCCAGCCATCGGACGCATTGAAAT
>JBFZFJ010000265.1:0-5313 GCA_041306405.1 Verrucomicrobiales bacterium
TGCCGCGGACCTGGCCCCGGCGCTCGCAAAGCTCAGGACCAAATCCAACCATCGTCCGTCGCTGCTGCAAGCGGGAGCGTTCGGGCGCATCCTTTCCCGCATCCTGCGGCCCACCGGCCTCGTCGTCATCGCCGGCCGGCATGATTTCGACGCCACCGCCGCCCGGTTGGAAAGCGTCTTCGGCCATCTCTATTTCCGCCGGTTCAGGAAATGCCAGCGCTGGCAGCCCGCCCTGCTCAAGGATCTCGTCGCCAGCACGCTGATCGTCGTGCCGGAGTTGGGAGCCTTCTGGACTCAAGTTCTCCCGGCAAACTGCATTCATCGGATGATTCCAGGGGAGGATTGCCAAGCCATCGCAAAGCACCTGCAGCAGCGCTGCAAGTGCCGCGAAACCCGGTAGGGCCGGGCGGCCTCGCCCCGCCCACTTTGCCTTCCGCCGCCGGAGGCTGTTCTTTCCCTTCTCTTTCAGCTTTTCAGAATTTCAGCGTTTCAGCTTTTACCCCAAAAATGCCCTTCATCGCTTTTCTCGGTTGTGACGGTTCCGGCAAATCCGCCGTGATCCAGGGCGTGGCCGCCCGCCTTGAAGCGGAGGGGCACCCGGTCACACTCGGCCACTGGCGACCCAAACCCTTTGCCTCGTCATCCGGCGGCACTCCGTCCGCCGCCGACGATCCCCACGGCCAGGCACCGCGCGGCTTCGCCAGCTCCATCCTCAAACTCGGCTGGCTGTGGCTCAACTGGTGGGTCGCCTGGTTCCAATACCTCCGCCGCGACAGCCACCACGGTTACGTGCTCTTCGACCGCTATCACGGAGATCTTCTCGTCGATCCCAGACGCTACCGCTATGGCGGGCCGATGTGGCTTGCCAACCTCGCCAGCCGATGGATGCCCCAACCGGACCGGGTGATTTTCCTCGATGCTCCGCCCGCCGTTTTGCTCACACGCAAGCAAGAAGTTTCGGAGGAATCCTTGAAGCGAGGCCGAGCCGCGTATCTGGCGATGGCGACACGAACTCCTCAAATCCGGGTCGTTGATGCCGGCCAGCCTCTTGCTGTCGTGATCGACACCGTCTTGAACGCGGCGGGATTGACCCAAGATTCCGATGAGCATGTCTGAACCCGGCGTCCAGTTCCGGCCTCGGATCCTGATGTTAGCCTTCGCCTGCGAGCCCGACGAGGGTTCGGAACCGGAAGTCGGCTGGAAGTGGGCTCAGGTCATGGCACGGTCCTGCGACATCACGGTGGTCACTCAAAGAAAAAACCAGCCACGGATCGAGCAATGGTATCGGGAGCATCCGGAACAGGACAAGGGCATCCGTTATTCCTACCTGGAACTGGGCGGGACCTGGCGCTGGCTGAAAAAGCACGCGCCCGGCGGCATGTATGGATACTACGCCGTCTGGCAGTGGCGGCTGCGGTCCCACGTCGCCAAACTGCTTGCCGAACAAGCTTTCGATTTGATCCATCATGTGACCTTCGCCTCGTTCCGGATGCCGGTATTCGCCACGGGCCGACCGGTCGTCTGGGGGCCGGTGGGAGGAGCCGAAACCGCCCCGATGCGGTTGCTGGCGGGACAGGGCACCTTCCTTGGGCGGATGCGCGAAGGTTGCCGCAATCTCAACACCTGGCTGGCGGGCAAACTGGTGAGAACCTGGGAACCCACCCGCCGCTCGGGTGGAATCGCCCTCGCCTCCACCCCGGCCACCGCGGAGCTCCTGCGGCGCAACCGGATCAAAACCGTGATGATGCCGACGATCGGCTGCGACGCCGATCCCCTGTTTTCAGAAAGCAACAGGGATCGTCACGAGGGCGCATTGCGCCTGCTGTTCGTGGGTCGCCTGCACTTGCTGAAGGGATTGCACCTGGTGCTTCAGGCCATCGCCGGACTTGAGCCGGGGAAGGTCCACCTGACAATCGTGGGTGATGGAGCGGAGCGGCAGCGACTGCAAAAAACGGCCCGACAACTCAACCTCGGGAAAAGCGTTTCATTCCGTGGCTTTGTCCCGCGCGCCGGACTCGCCGCCGTGTTCTCCGGGCACGATGTCATGGTGGCACCCAGTCTTTACGAAAGCGGCGGGCTCTCGGTGCTGGAAGGCTTCGCCCACGGCCTGCCGGCGATCGTTCTGGATTGTGGCGGCCACGCGCTCTCGGTGGACGAAACCTGCGGGATGAAAATCCCGCCGGGCCTGTCCCAAGCGGAAGTCGTCCGTGAGCTGGCCGCGGCCATCACCGCCTACGCGGAGGACCGGGACTTGCTCAAAGTCCACGGAGCCGGCGCGCGAACGAAACTGGGCGAGGCCTACTCGTGGCGGAGAAAACACGACGCCATGCTTGCGATCTATCGGGAGGCGAGGGAGAAGAGATTTTGAATGTTGAATGTTGAATGTTGAATGTTGAATGGGGAGAGGAGCTGGGCGCGGAGCGCCAAGGTGAGGCTGCACCGCGGGGGCAGCAGGCCAAAGGAAAGCGAAAGCCATTCCCAAGCGATGAGATTCCGGCTATTTCTGGACACCTCTTTCTCATCTCTTTGTCTGCGCTCCCGGCGGTAGCGAGCCACCTGAGTTCGATGGACACTCTTCCCGTTTTCCAGTCCAAAATTCAAAATCATCACTCGTAAATCTCATCCTCCAACGCCCCATTGCGGCCTTTGCTGTTCAATCTCTCTCAATCCGCATCGATACTCATAGAGCGACGCTCAAGCACCGCTACATGGGATCTTGCAAGACTCATTTGAATCCATCATATTTCTCCCATGCCCTTGGTTTTCGAGAAAGACGGATTCAAGTTCGCGTTTTACAGCAACGATCACCGGCCGATTCACGTCCATGTTCGAAAAGGTGATGGTGAAGCCATTTTCGATCTGGAGGATGCCGTTCAACTCCGCGAATCCGCTGGGATGAAAATCAGGGAACTCGCGCGAGCCCAGGAACTGGCAGAGGAGAACAGAAACCTAATCATTCAAAAATGGCATGAACACCTTGCTTGATACCGCCAAAGCCACCCGCTATGCCGACGGACAGATCGTGATCGAAATGCACAGCGGACTTGAGATACGATTCCCCATACGGGACAACCCTCGCCTTGCGAAGGCCAGCCCTACGCAACTCAACCACATCGAGTTGTCACCGTTTGGTCTCCACTGGCCGGATCTTGACGAGGACCTGTCATTCAGAGGCTTGCTTGCGGGAGACTTCGGACAGACGAAATCACCCAGCCTCTCCCCCCGGTAGGGCTGACCCGCGTCGATCCGCCCACTTCATCCTCTGCGCCCGGACTTGTCCCGGCGTGGCACGACCTTCGACCTCCGAAAATCAAGGGGTCAGAGATCAGGCAGATGCTGCGCGTTTCTTCTCTTGCTGCTATCCGACCTCCGTCCTTCCTCTTCTGCCTCTTTCCATTCAAAATCCAAAATCCAAAATCCAAAATCCAAAATCCAAAATCCAAAATCCAACATTCAAAATCCAAAAATCCCCTCTTCTCCTTTTGCGTTCTCCGAGCCTTTTTGCGGCTAAACCTCTTCTCACATGCTTCGACGCTCACAGAGCGCCGCTACATTTCTTCGCCCATTCAAAATTTAGAATTCAAAATCCAAAATCCATCTCCCCCATGAACTCCACCCGCCCCATGCGTTTCCGCTGGCTCCTCCCGCCGCCGATGGTCGGGCTGGCGTGGATCCTGGCGTGTGGCGTGGTGGACTGGCGGACGGGTCCGGCGCTGGCGCTGTCGGCCTTCTATCTCCCGGGCGTGGCCTTGGTCGCCTGGTTTTCCGGCCGCAAGCCGGCGCTGGCGATGGCGTTCTGCGCGGCCTTGGTCTGGCTGTTCGCCGAACTGGCGGCCCACCGGATTTATTCACAATCCTTTGTTCCCTTTTGGAACGGCACGATCCGGCTTTCGATTTTCCTCGTGACCGCCTTCCTGACTTCCGAGGTGCGGGCCCGCCAGCGGACCGAGGAAACGCTGCGCGAACAGGACAGCATCCTGCGCTCCATCCTCGACAGCATGGGCGACGGCGTAGTGGTGATCGGCGGCAATGGCAAGGTCCTCGCCTTCAATCCTACGGCGGAGAAACTCTTCGGCGGCAATCCGCTCGGCGGTGACGCATTGGAGTGGGTCAAGGAAGTGGAAAGCCATCAGCTTGACGGAGTCACCGCGGCGACGAAAAAGTCCAGCCCGCTGCGTCTGGCAGTGGCTGGACGTCTCTCCGGCGGCCATGAGATCTCCCTGCACCAGGCGGGCGAAGAAGAAGCCAAGCTGCTGGGTCTCACCTCCCTGCCCTTGGTCGCGCGGCAGGGCGAAACGGCCGGGGTGGTCATGGTGATCGCCGACCTGACGGCCCGCCGGACGCTGGAAAAGCGCATCGCGGAAGCCAGCGAGCGCGAGCAGCGCCGGATCGGCCAGGATCTCCACGACGGGGTCTGCCAGCATTTGGTGGGAGTGGCCTTCGCCGCGGGCTCCTTGCAAAACTCTCTCGAATCACGCGCGCTGGATGCGGACGCCGCCGCCGCGGGCACAATCGCCAGATTGATCAACGACGCCATCAGCGAGGCCCGCAACCTGGCCCACGGACTCTATCCGGCGGGACTGGAGGAAGGCATTGAAATCGCCCTGCGAACGCTGGCATCCACCACCCACGAGCGGACCGGCATCGTCTGCACGGCCCGCATCGCTGAAGGAACCGCCGCGGTGGATCCCGTTTCCGCCGTGCATCTCTACCGGATCGCCCGGGAGTGCGTCTCCAACGCCTGCCGCCACGGCGAGGCGCAGTCCATCACGATTTCCCTGAAGCAGCAAAGCGGCCACCTCCAGCTCGTGGTGGCGGACGACGGCAAGGGCATGGACACCTCATCTCGATCTCTCATCATCCGCATCGACGCTCACAGAGCGCCGCTACAAGCGCAAGCCTGTAGCGGTGGTCGCACTTCCCCCCCGAGGGTGAGCATGCGAATGTGACGCGACTGCTCCGCGCTTTTCTTTCTCTTCCCTCCGGCATCGACGCTCACAGGGCGCCGCTACCATTCAGACCCGGCGGAAGGTAGGGCCGGGCGGCCTCGCCCCGCCCACTTTGCCTTCTCCCGCCGGAGGCTAATCTTCATCTTCTGTTCCTCTTCCCATCCGCACCGCCATGCGGCGGGAAGGTCGGCAAAACCACCGAAGGCTTGTAGGTGGTTTGGACAGGAGCTATTCGCGACGTGCCCCGCAGGGCATGCGCGTCAAGTTAAGGGCCAAGGAGCGGCGAAACGTGTTCGCCGATGTCCATGAGCTGGCAATGAGATGAGCGGATGCGCCGGACATTGGCTTTCCATGGGCGTCGGCG
>JBFZFJ010000266.1:0-4060 GCA_041306405.1 Verrucomicrobiales bacterium
CGACGCTGCCGAATTCGCAGACCTGGCCGAGGTCGTTGCGGAGGAGGTCGGTGATCATGACGAGCTCGGCGATTTCCTTGGCGGAGGTCTGGAGTTCGTAAGCGGAGCGGCGGTCCTCGTCGGGATCGGCGAAGCGCGGGCGGGTGCCTTTGATCGGGCGGGTCTCGATGCCGCGGCCGGAAATTTTGAGGAATGTCTCGGGCGATGAGCTGAGAATTTCGCGGCCGTCGAGCTTGAGGTAGGCGGCCATCGGCGCGGGCGAGGCATCGCGCAGGGCTTCGTAGAGGCCGAAGAGGTCGCCGCTGGCGGTGGCGGCGAAGGCTTGGGAGAGATTCGCCTGGTAGATATGACCGGCGGCGATCCATTCCTTGATGCGGGCGACGCCGGAGGTGAATTTTTCGCGGCTGGCGAGCGGGGTGAAGGGGGAAATTTCGGCGGAGCCGGAGTGGGCGAGGAGCCGGGTGGAGAGGTCGCCGGTTTCCCACCAGATGTCGTCGCGGTGGCTGTAAACGAGCATTTCCGGGTAGTCGCCGAAGACGAAGTCGCCCTCGTAAGCGACCCAGCCGCAGAGTCCGCCGACGGGGAAGCCGTGGTCGCCGGCGATTTCCGGGCCATCCGCGAGGGCGGCGCGGAGGATTTCCAGATCGGCGGCAACATGGATATTTCCCCGCAGGACCTGCAACGGATTGGCCGCGATGACTGAGACCGGCCGCGAGCCACCTGAGGGGAAATTTCCCGCGGTGTCGAAAAACACCAAGCCGTCGAGATGCCGCAGCTGGCCCGCCACCTCGACGGGGGACAGTCCATCGAGCCGGACCGGACTCGCCACGGGTCGCATCAGGAATTCCGCCATTGCGGCACGAAACAATGCCCCGCGCCGCGCCGTGGCAAGCCGGAAACACACAGCCAAAAAGTTGACGAGACTGTCGGCAATTGAGTCGGCCGCCGGGGTAGCTTGGCGAGACGACCGGGGGAGTTGCTGCGGGATTTGAGAACAGGTGTGGCGTGAGCGTCGCTTGCCAAGCCATCCGAGGCACGAAGGAGACCCGCGGCCGGAAAAATCGCCCGAATCGGCGGGAATGGCGGAAAATCTCCGACTCTAGGATTGCCAAACCGCCGCGCCTGACTAGGAATCTGCCCCCGCGCGAAACCGTCGCCCGCCAACCAGAAGCCACTATCTCTTATGAAGGACCTCAGCAAATACCGCAACATCGGCATTTTCGCCCATGTTGATGCGGGCAAAACAACCACCACCGAACGCATTCTCAAACTCACCGGCAAGATCCACAAAATCGGTGAGGTCCACGACGGTGCGTCCACCATGGACTTCATGGAACAAGAAGCGGAGCGCGGCATCACCATTCAATCCGCCGCCACCACCTGCTTCTGGAAAGATCACCAATTCAACGTCATCGACACTCCGGGCCACGTGGACTTCACGATCGAGGTTTATCGTTCGCTCAAGGTTCTCGACGGCGGTGTCGGCGTGTTCTGCGGTTCCGGAGGCGTTGAGCCTCAATCGGAAACCAACTGGCGCTACGCGAACGACTCCGAAGTCGCCCGTGTCATTTACGTCAACAAGCTCGACCGGATCGGTGCGGATTTCTACCGCGTCGTCGCCCAGGTGAAGAAGATCCTCGGCGCGCACCCGCTCGTCATGGTCCTCCCGATCGGCACCGAGAGTGAATTTGTCGGCTTGGTCGACCTGCTAACCATGAAGGCCCACATCTGGGACGAGTCCGGTCAGCCCGAGAACTTTAACATCGTCGACATCCCTGCCGACATGTTGGACAAAGCGAAGGAATACCGCGCCCAGCTTATTGAAACCGCAGTCGAACAAGACGACGCGATCATGGAAGCCTACCTCGAAGGCAAGGAACCTACCATCGACGAAGTGAAGAAGTGCATCCGCAAGGGCACCATCGACCTCGCGTTCTTCCCGACCTACTGCGGTTCTTCCTTCAAAAACAAGGGCCTCCAGCTCGTCCTCGACGCTGTCGTCGATTACCTTCCTTCCCCAACCGACGTCAAACCGCTCCCTGAAGTGGACGCCGAAGGCAACGAAACCGGCAAGTTCGCCATCATCGACCCCAAGGCCCCGTTCCGCGGCCTCGCGTTCAAGATCATGGACGACAAGTTCGGCGCACTCACCTTCACCCGCATTTACTCGGGCACTATCAAGAAGGGCGACACCGTGCTGAACTCCTTCACCGGTAAAACCGAGCGCATCAGCCGCATGGTCGAGATGCACGCCGACGACCGCAAGGAAATCGACTCCGCGCAAGCGGGTGATATCGTTGCAATCGTCGGCCTCAAGAACGTCCAGACAGGTCACACCCTCTGCGACGAGAAAAACCCGGCCACCCTTGAGCCGATGGTTTTCCCAGATCCCGTCATCTCCATCGCCGTCGCTCCCAAAGATAAGGCCAACGCTGAAAAGCTCGCCAACGCCATCGGCAAGATGATCCAGGAAGATCCCTCGTTCCGCGTCGAGACCGACGATGAAACGAACGAAATGATCCTCAAGGGCATGGGCGAGCTCCATCTCGACATCAAGATCGACATCCTCAAGCGCACCCACAAGGTCGAGGTCACCGTCGGCGCGCCGCAGGTCGCCTATCGCGAAACCATCACCAAGATGGTCAACGACAGTTACACTCACAAGAAGCAGTCCGGTGGTTCCGGTCAGTTCGCGAAAATCGATTACACCATCGAGCCAGGTGAAGTCGGCTCTGGGTTCATCTTCGAGTCCAAAGTCACCGGCGGCAGCATCCCGAAAGAGTTCATCCCCGCCGTTGAAAAAGGCTTCAAGACCTGCGTCAATAAAGGACCACTTGCGGGTTACCCCTGCTTGGACTTCAAAGTCGTGCTCAACGAAGGTGGTTTCCACGCAGTGGACTCCAGCAACATTGCCTTCGAAATCGCTGCCAAAGCCGCGTATCGCCAGACCATGGTCAAATGCGCCCCGCAGATCCTCGAACCCATGATGAAACTCGACGTCTTCGCCCCCGAAGAAAAAGTCGGTGACGTCATCGGCGACCTCAACCGCCGCCGTGGCATCATCCAAGGCCAAGAACCGACACCAGGCGGCATCCGCGTCAAAGCAGAAGCTCCGCTCTCCGCCATGTTCGGCTACATCGGCGACCTCCGCACCATGACCTCCGGCCGTGGCCAGTTCTCCATGGAGTTCAGCCACTACGCCCCCTGCCCGAAAAACGTCTCCGACGACGTCATCGCCAAGGCCAAGGCCAAGGAGGAAGCCCTCCGCGCAGCCAAGTAAAGGCGATCACCGGTCGCCGCGACCCGCCTCTCGAACCCCGCCGTCCCGCAAGGGCCGGCGGGTTTTTTATTGGAGCGAGGAATTCATTCCGCCCGAATTCTCGACCCGCCACGGTTTCCATGTCAGGTTGTCCTCACAAAATGATTCCAAAGAATCCATATCTTTCAGTCGTCACCATGAATGTGCGTACCGAAAACTTCCTGTCATAATGATCCTTTTGCGGATCCAGCGGCTCGTTGAATTAGAACAATGCCAGCCCAACGCCCAACTCCGGCGAGCTCTCCATGGAGTTCAGCCACTGGCCCCATGCCCGCGCAGCATCTCCGACGCCGTTCTCCCCAAATAAAGGATTCAACGATTGTCCGCATTCTTGCCGGATCGATCCACGGCAATTCGCAACTCCATCGCGTGCCGGATTTCATGAGACATCACCGCCAGCCAGACCAGCACCGCCAAAACCAGCGCCCCGGCCACGATCCAGCCGGCGGTCACCGAGGTGCCTGCAAACCACATCACCGCTAACGAAATCCCGCCAATCCAGAACAGGCAGGACGCGAGCAGGACGATCAACACTTTCGATGGCTGGATGGTGTTCATCAAGGGTTCCTGAATATCAATCGGCATCCGCTTTGGCGAACACTAAAATCAGGCGTCATCGCCAGGGTTCCTCCATTAGGGAAATACCACGGGAGGCTTTCCTAACAGGCTTGTACGCCGTATTTTGTGCCTTCAGTCTTCCTGAATGCCAAGAAATCCCGACAAAATCGACTATTCCCAAGG
>JBFZFJ010000267.1:0-5914 GCA_041306405.1 Verrucomicrobiales bacterium
TATCGCAACTTTGGCAAGAAGTCCCTCAACGAAATCAAGGACAAGCTCGTCGAGCTCGGCCTCGGTCTCGGGATGTCCTTCGAATCCGCGTTGATCTCCGGCCCCGCCGCTGCCTCACGCGGCCCGCGCCTCGGTGCGGAAGACGAAGCTCCGGTCGGCCTCGCCGATCTGATCGCTCAAAACCTCGACGACTAACCTTTAAATCTAGAAACGGAAGCAACCGATGAGACATCGCAGCAAAACAGTTAAACTCAAACGCAACGCCTCGCACCGTAAGGCACTGCTTGCCAACATGGCAATCAGCCTGATCGAACATGGCCGCATCAAAACCACCCTCGGCAAAGCCAAAGCGCTTCGTCCGGTCGCGGAAAAGCTGATCACCCTCGCCAAGCGCGACGATCTGCACTCCCGCCGCCTGGCCATCGCCTTCCTTCGCCAGAAGGAAACCGTGCAGAAACTTTTCTCCGAAACGGCTCCCGCTTCGAAGGATCGCCAAGGCGGTTACTGCCGCATCACCAAGCTCGGCGCCCGCATGAGCGACTCCGCACCGATGGCGATCATCGAGTGGGTCGACCGCGCCGCCGCCGGTGAAGAGGCTCCTGTCGAAGAAGTCGCCGCCACTGAAGCGGTCGAAGCTCCTGCTCCCAAGAAGGCAGCGAAGAAGAAGGCATCCGAAGCGGTCGTCGAAGTGGCCGGAGAGTAATCTCTTCTGAAAACAATCACCAAAGCCGCCTGCGCTCACCCGCAGGCGGCTTTTTTACGCGCTTTTTGCACCAATCGCCGCCTTTCACGATGCTTGCCAGCAGGTAACCTCGAACACCTTCACCGGTTCGGGAATTTGTCTCTCACCTTCAGCCGATCTCCTTCCGCAAATTCCGCGCACTCCAAATCAGCGCTGCGGCAGCACTCCCCACTCCGCGTAATTTTCGCGCACCATCCGTCCGCTTCGGGCCAAATCGTTCCCGTGCGTTCGCAAAGGCCTCATTGACAAATTCCTTGCCCCGAGGATGCCGGCGAGGGCGAAGGAAAGGGCGGACCGCCCCCTCCTGGAGGCCCACCGGGAGAACAACCCGAGCCTAACAAACCGCCAGCACGAGTTGAGCGAACTTTCCCAGCTGACGGCCGAGCAAATCGAGAAGCTCACCGCAGCTGACAACCGCGCCAACCCGAAACAAGCTGCGGATCAAATGCGCCGGGCTGCCGAGTTGCAACGCGAAGCCGCGCAAGCCTTGCTGCGGAACGCGCCCGGGCAGGCGCGGGACCGCGGCGAAGACGCGCAGGGAGCGTTGCGGCGCGCGGCGATTCTCACCGAGGCCTTGCTCGATCGCGCAGTCGCACCCGGCATCGATGCCGGCACGCGTGCACCCGGTTACGACGATCTAATCCAAGGCTACTCACGCCGACTCTCGTATGACGAATAAGCGAACATATGCTCAGTGAAATCCAGTATTTGATGCCCGCATGGTGGCCTTGGATGGGTGGCGTTTTCCTGCTCATTCTCGATTGGCGGCAGGAAACCACACACACCGAGGAGGACGTGCCGGCGCTGCACGTGTTGATTGATGACTCGTTGAGTATGGCACAGGCCGACGCATCCGACGGCCAAACCCGCCATGCGGCGGCTCTTGCGCACTTGAAAAACGATTTGCAGCCGAGCTGGAAAGGCGCACGGCTACCGCGCGTCGGCCGCGTGGCCGAAGGATACCGCGACGGACCGCCTGCGGAAGACGCAGCGCAAGGTCGGCGCAGCAATCTGGCCGCCGGCTTGCGCGAGACGACCTCCCAATACACGGACGAACCGCTCGGCGGCGTGGTGTTGTTCACGGATGGCGCAGCGAGCGATGCGGCGAAACTGGAGGAAGTGATCGGGATCTACCGCGAAGCGGGCGTGCCGGTGTTTCCCTGGCTGCTCGGCACGGACAAATCACCGGCGGATGCGATTTTGTTAGGAGTTGCGATCCGCCAGCCCGGCCCGTCGCGACCGGATCTCCGACTGGAAGCCCGCATTGAAAGCCCCGGCTATGAAGGCAAGGAAACGACGCTGTTGATCCGCCAAGGCGATCAGGTGCTCCACCGTCAGCGCGTGGTTTTGGAGGGCGGGCCGCAGCTTCTCGAAGTGGATTTCGTTTCACCCTATCGCGGGCTGCATTTTTACACAGTCGAGTTGGAGCCCCTCGATGGTGAGGTGGCCCGAGCTAACAACACGCAACTCGCCGCGTGCGAACTTCGCCGCGAACCGATCCGCGTGCTTTACATGGAAGGAAGCGAACCCGCAGAAACGGCTTTCCTCAAGGACGGCCTCGAGGCGGACCCCGAGATCGAGGTGCATGCGATGCACTTCCCCGGTGCCTCCTCGTTGCCAGAACTTGCAAGCCACGCCCGGAGCGTGCGCGGCAAAGACATGCGCGTCTTCCGCGCCCGAGTGGGGCGCGAGGTGCCCAGCGTCTGCCACCCCACGCGCGGATACCCGAAAACGCTCGATGCCTTATTGAAATTCGACGTGGTGATCTTCAGCGACATCATCAAGGAAGGTTATTCCCAAGAGCAACTCGATGCCACGGTCGGATTCGTCGAGGGTTTTGGCGGCGGTTTCATCATGATCGGCGGCATGACCTGGTTCGGCGCGGGCGATTACCAGAAGACCGTGATCGACAAGCTGATGCCCATCGAAGTCGCGGGACGGAGCGACCCGATCAATCAGTGGACTGGCGTTGCGGTGACCGATAGCGGTTGGCAACACCCGGTGATGCAGGTGGGTGAGAACGCGGAAGAAACCAAGCAGGCATGGTCCACGGGATTTCCCGGATTCAGCGGATTCAACTATGTCCGGCGCGCCAAACCCGGAGCTTTCACGCTGGCTCGCAGCTCCATGAAAGTAATGGGTGAACCCGCCCTCTTGCTCGCAGTCCAACAAATCGGCCGGGGGCGCACCATGGCCTTCACCTCCGACTCCACGCGCGACTGGGGCGCCGCGTTTCAAACGGTGTGGGGACCGAGCCGTCGCAGCAACGCATACTACCGCAAATTCTGGAACCACACCATCCGCTGGCTCGCCGCCGAGCACCGCAATCCCGAAGGCACCCCGGTGACCACCCGCATCGGCGTAAGCGTGAGCGAGGATGCCAACGAAGCCGTCGCAGTGGCGGTGAACCGCAAGCTCATGGAGACTTTGGCCACCGGCACCGGAGGTCAGTTGGTCGATGCCTCGCAGATTGGTGAAGTGCTTGAACGCATCCATGCGCGCGCTGCCGCTCACCCTTCGCGAGTGGATTCCCTTATGGGACCGCTGGTGGCTCCTAATGCCGCTCATCGGCCTGCTCGCCATCGAGTGGCTGCTGCGCCGCAGCGCCCCTTTCACCTTGCCGACGCCGTGAGCGGACTTCCCTGCTGGTTCGGCTGTTAGTTAGTGCTTGGTTTTGCGCAACTCCCGTTCGTGAAGCCAGAGGAAGATCATGGGGGTGACGATCAGGATATGAATCAGGCTGGATCTCATCCCGCCGATGACCGGGGGCAGCGGGATCAGCGGCTTGAGCTGCGCTGCGGGAAATTGTTGTCCTACCAGAGCCGTGTCCGCCCCGATTTGCGACAGCTCGGCCCGCAGCCCCGCAGCGTCGCCGCTGAGCGCGCATTGGTTCGACGGCAAAGTTCTGCCGGCGACCAGTTGCACGCCGATCGCGATCCGATCGCGATCCGATCGCGTTGCGCCTGGGGCAATTGCGCCCGGCTTTCCATGAACCGCAGATGAGAAACCAGCGCGGCCATGCGTTGCGGCCATCGGACCAGTGACCCGCTGGAGAGGATGCGCTCGAACTCGTAGCGCTCGACCTGCACGTTTTTCCACGCGTGGTTTTCGACGCCCAAGGCCGCCTGAAGAAAGTGTTTTCCGAGAACACCTGGACTGCGAAAGAACTCGCCGACGAACTCCGCGTGGGAGCTGTGCCCGGGCGGTGATCCTTCCCTTGGAGGTCCGGATCATCGCGGCGGTTAGCCGCCGATGGCACGTCACCCTGCGGGGAAGACTCGCGGCCACGCTGGCGAAGGTTCCTCGAAAACGGCGAGCGCAATCTTCAAGGACGAAAGGGAGGGTCGATATTCTATCGACTGAGTGCGGCCGACATCCTGTCGGCCGGAATGAAGATGGCGGACAGGATGTTCGCCGCACCTGGCGTTCAGGATGAAAGCGCTCCTAAAAATCGGCGAAGAGGTCCATCTGCGGGGCGTTCGGTTGTGGGAGAGAGGGCTGGTCGGTGTTTTTCGCCTTGGGGCCCTGTTTCTTGGCCTCGGGTTTCACGGAGTGGAGTTCGAGGTGGCTGAGAATGGATTTCGCTCGCTCGACGACGACTTTCGGGAGTCCGGCGAGGCGGGCTACCTGGATGCCGTAGGATTTGTCGGCGGCACCGGGGAGGATCTTGTGGAGGAAGATGATTTCCTCGTTCCACTCCCTAACGGCGACGTTGTAGTTGGCGACGGCGCTCTTGGTGTTGGCGAGGTCGGTGAGCTCGTGGTAGTGGGTGGCGAAGAGGGTGCGGCAGCCGATGGTGTCGTGCAAATGCTCGGCGACGGCCCAGGCGATGGAGAGGCCGTCGAAGGTGGCGGTGCCGCGGCCGATCTCGTCGAGGATGACGAGCGAGCGGTCGGTGGCGTGGTTGAGGATGAGGGCGGTCTCGCTCATCTCGACCATGAAGGTGGACTGGCCGCGTGATAGATCGTCTGACGCGCCGACGCGGCAGAAGATGCGGTCGACGAGGCCGAGCGTGGCCGACTCGGCGGGGACGTAGGCGCCGATCTGGGCCATCACGGCGATGAGCGCGATCTGCCGGATGTAGGTGGACTTGCCGGCCATGTTAGGGCCGGTGAGGATTTGGAGGCGGGCGGTGTCGGGATCGAGCTCGGTGTCGTTGGGGACGAATTTGACGTCGGTGAGGGTTTGCTCGAGCACGGGGTGGCGGCCGTTGGTGACGAAGAAGCCGTTGCCGGCGTTGAGGACCGGGCGGCAGTGGCGGTGGTATTGGGCGACTTCGGATAGTGCGCAGAGCACGTCGATTTCCGCGACGGCGGCGGCGGTTTCCTGGAGCGCGGGCAGATGGGTGATGACGCGGGCGCGGAGCTCGAGGAAGAGTTCGTTTTCGAGTTGTTTGGAGCGTTCTTCGGCACCGAGGACTTTGTTTTCCATCTCCTTGAGCGCGGGGGTGATGTAGCGCTCGGCGTTGGACATGGTTTGCTTGCGCGTGTAGTCGTCGGGGACTTTGGCTAGATGGCTGGTGGTGATTTCGATGAAGTAGCCGAAGACGTTGTTGAATTTGATTTTCAGCGAGTCGATGCCGGTGCGTTTGCGTTCGTCTTCCTGGAGGCGGGCGATCCAGTCCTTGCCGCCGCGGGAGGCATCGCGGAGCTCGTCGAGCGCGGGCGACCAGCCGTCGCGGATGACGCCGCCGTCGCGGAGGTGGGCGGGCGGCTCGTCGGTTAGGGCCAGGGAGAGCATTTCGGTGAGTTCGTGGAACTCGTGGAGGCGGGGGAGAATTGAGGATTGAAGATTGTTGATTGAAGATTGGGAGAGGGAAGAAAGATCCTGCTTGAGCGCGGGGATGTGGGAGAGGGAGATGGAGAGTGATTGGAGGTCGCGGGCGTTGCCGGAGTTCTGCGAGAGGCGGGAGGTGGTGCGCTCGATGTCGCGGATGCCTTTGAGCGCGTCCCGGCATTTCGAGAGAAGGAAGGGCTCTGCTAGGAATGATGCGATGAGGTCCTGCCGGGCGGTGAGCGCGGTGAGATCGCGCAGCGGGTGGAGAATCCAGTCGCGCAGGAGGCGCGCGCCCATGGGGGTGGCGGTGCGGTCGAGCACGCCTAGCAGGGTGTGGGCCTTGCCGGAGCGGGAATCAACGAGGTCGAGGTTGCGCTGGGAGGCGGCGTCGATGAG
>JBFZFJ010000268.1:0-12333 GCA_041306405.1 Verrucomicrobiales bacterium
GCCGAAGCCCATTGCCATCTGGCCCGCAGCCGCAGCGGGAGAACCTCCACCATCGCCGCCCTTGGTCATGGATTCAGCCATTTGGAATTTCACGTAGTCGTTGAGGTTTCCGATGGCGCCCATGCTCGATCGCTTGTCGATGGCTGCCTCGACTTCCGGCGGGACGGAGACGTTCTCGACGATGAAGCTGGTGATCTCGATGCCATACTTCGCGGTGACCTGCGGGTTGATGAGCGGCAGCAAGGCGTCGCCGAGTTCCGAGTAGCGCGAGGCCACGTCGAGCGCGGGCACGCCGGCGGAGGCGAGCGCGTCGCTGAAAATGCTGACGATCCGCGAGCGCATCGTGTCGGCGAATTCATCGAGCCGGAAATGGTGGTCGGTGCCGGCGACCTCCTTGAGGAATACCGGCGGGTTCACGATCCGGAAATCAAAGGAGCCGAAGGCCCGCAGGCGGACGACGCCGAAGTCCGCGTCGCGCATCATGATCGGGTTCGCGGTGCCCCACTTGTTGCCGGTGAAGAGTCGGGTGGTGACGTAATAGACGTCCGCCTTGAACGGTGACTCGAAGCCGTATTTCCAGCCTTTCAGCTTGTTGAGGACGGGGATGTTATCCGTCACCAGCGAGTGCTTGCCCGGACTGAAGCAGTCGCCGTATTGTCCCAGATAAACGAACTGCGCGGCCTGGCTTTCCCGGACGATCAGCTGCGCGCCGTTCTTGATCGTCTTGTCCTCATCGGGAAAACGCCATGAGAGCGTGTCGCGCGAGTCGTCGTTGAATTCGATGATTTCCAGCAGTTCGCCTTTGATGAATCCGAGAATGTCCATGGTGTTTTGGTTTGGAGAGGTGTCTGAAATAGCCGGATTTCCGGGAGGATGAAAGTGGAAGTCCCGGCGCTTATTCCAGCCCGCGCTCCGCGACTTCCTCCTCGTCCCAGCCGAGGTAGTGGCCGAGCTCGTGGAGGAAGGTGGTGCCCACTTCGTCGCGGTAGTCGTGCTCCTCCTCGCCGGTCCATTCCCACAGGTTCACGAGGAAAAGCCGGATGCGCGGGAGTTCTTCCAAGCCCGCCTCGTCCATCGCGGACGGGCCTTCAAACAGCCCGAGCTCGTCGCCTTCCAACTCCTCGTCGTAGGCGCCCTGGCCGGGTTTTTCCTCGAAGGCGACGGCCACTTTTTCCGCCGCGTCCTGAATGTCCTTCGGCAGGATTTTCACCAATGCCTTCAATTCCTCGTCCGCCCACGCGCTCAATGTTTCAAAATCCATGGCGGATGAATTAGCCGCTTCATCCGCCCGGCACAAGGAACTTGCGAAAATGCCCGCCTTGCGCCGCCGGGCACCCGCGCCACCTTCCCGCAGCCATGACCCTCCACACGCTCGAGCAGGAACAACGCCTGCCCATCTCCCTCGCCGCCGCCTGGGAATTCTTCTCATCGCCGCGGAACCTCGACGAAATCACACCCGACGCCCTCGGCTTCAAAATCGTCAGCCTGCCCGGCGAGAAGATGTATGAAGGTCAGGTCATCACCTACAAGGTGAAGATTCTGCCCGGCGTCTGGGTGCCGTGGGTCACCGAAATCAAAGCCGTGGACGAGGGGAAATCCTTCGTCGATGAGCAGCGGTTCGGTCCGTATAAATTCTGGCACCACCGCCACAGCTTCGAGGAAATCCCCGGCGGCGTGGTGATGCGCGACCTGGTCCATTACGGCCTGGGCTTCGGTCCCTTCGGGGCGATCGCCCACGCGGTCTTCGTCCGGGCGAAGCTCAAGATGATCTTCGAGTTCCGGAAGCAAACGCTGGTGCAGCGGTTCGGGGTGCTTTGAGTGGCGTCTCGTCATCGGCCCATTCCGCTTGACGCTCTTTGCCCGCTCCTTCTAGCTAGCGCCCACGAGACCCGTCCCGTCGGACCGGCGCTCGTCCATCCCAACTCCAAACCTTCTCTCACCGTGGAACTCCAGGAAATCCGCCGCATCGTCGAACTCATGAATGAGCACGGGCTCACCCACTTCGACCTCACCAAAGGGGACTTTCACCTCAAACTCAAGAAAGGCGCGGACCTCGATGATCTCCGCGGCCTGCTCGCCTCGCTCCCGGCCGCGCAAGCCCCGTCACCCGCCGCCGCGGCTCTCCCGGCTCCCGCCGCAGCCCCCGCCGCACCTGTCGCCGACGGCGTGGAAATCACCTCGCCGATGGTCGGCACTTTCTATCTGAAGCCCGCTCCGGACGCCCCGAATTTCGTCGATGTCGGCAGCGTCGTCTCCATCGGCCAGACGCTTTGCATCATCGAGGCCATGAAGGTCATGAACGAGATCAAGGCCGAGCGCGCCGGCACCATCTGCGCCTACGTCGCGGAAGACTCCACTCCCGTGCAATACGGCGACGTCCTCTTCCGCATCAAGTGACGCTTCCTGTCCGATCAGTTTCCACTTCTCCAACCATGTTCAAGCGCGTCCTAGTTGCCAACCGCGGTGAAATCGCCCTCCGCATCATCCGCGCCTGCCGCGAGCTCGACGTCGAATCCGTCGCCGTCTATTCCGAGGCCGACGTCGATTCGATGCACGTCCAGCTCGCCGACGAAGCCGTCTGCATCGGCCCCGCCTCCAGCAAGGAATCCTACCTCAAGATCGACCGCATCATCGCCGCCGCGGAGATCACCGGCGCGGACGCGATCCACCCCGGCTACGGTTTTCTATCGGAAAACGCCCGCTTCGCCGAGATTTGCGCCAGCTCCGGCCTCACCTTCATCGGGCCGTCCCATCAGGTGATTTCCATGATGGGCGACAAGGCCACCGCCCGCGCCACCGCCATCGCTAACGGCGTGCCCATCACTCCCGGCACCGACATCATGCCGGACGCCGAAACCGCGCTCGCCGCCGCGAAAAAAATCGGCCTCCCGGTCATGATCAAAGCCACCGCCGGCGGTGGTGGCCGCGGCATGCGCCCTTGTTTCAAGGAAGAGGAGTTCATCAGCCTGTTCCAAGCAGCATCTAACGAGGCTGTCGCCTGCTTCGGCAACGGCGATTGTTATCTCGAAAAACTCGTCCTCAATCCCCACCACGTCGAGTTCCAGGTCATCGGCGACTCCCACGGGAATTTCATCCACCTCGGCGAGCGCGACTGCTCGATGCAGCGCCGCAACCAGAAGATCATCGAGGAATGCCCGTCGCCGCTGCTCACCCCCGAGCTCCGCGCGCGGATGGGCGAGGCCTCCGTCAGCCTGATCAAGAACATCGGCTATCAGAACGCCGGCACCATCGAATACCTCGTCGATGAGAAGGCCGAGAATTTCTATTTCATGGAAATGAACACCCGGATCCAGGTCGAGCACCCGGTGACCGAGGAGGTGATGGGCTGCGAGCTCATCAAGGAGCAGATCCGCGTCGCCGCCGGCGAGCCGCTCTCCCGCCACGTGCTCGAGGCCCAGCCGCGCGGCCACTCCATCGAGTGCCGCATCAACGCCGAGGACCCGTTCAACAACTTTACTCCCAGCCCCGGCACCATCGACCTTTGGTACGCCCCCGGCGGCAAAGGCGTCCGCGTGGACACCCACGTCTATTCCGGCTACACCGTGCCGCCGCACTACGACTCGATGATCGCCAAGCTCATCGTCACCGGAGCCACCCGCGAGATCGCCATCGCCCGCATGAAGCGCGCCCTCGGCGAGTTCATGATCCGCGGCATCAAGACGACCATTCCCTTCCAACAGGAAATCATCGCCCACCCGGATTTCGCGGCGGGGACGTATGACATCGGCTGGGTCGCGAGGTATTTGGAAGAGCGCGTGAAGTGAGAAGAGATAGGTCCTATATGACCTACATATATGACCTATAAGACCTATGAATGACCCGCGTCTCTACTGCATCCTCGACCTCGGCTATACCCCGGAGGCCTGTGCGGAAGAAGCCACCGGCTCTTTGTTAGCCGGCGGCGCCCACCTCCTCCAGCTCCGCGCCAAAGGCAAAGACCTCGCCACCATCGAGCGCGTCGCCCGCCGCCTGCTTCCGCTCTGCCGCGCCGCCGGAGTTCCCTTCATTCTCAACGATTTCCCCGCCCTCGCCGCCGCCCTCGATGCCGACGGCGTCCACATCGGCCAGGATGACGGCCCGCTCGCCGCCGCCCGCGAAATCGTCGGTCCCGGCAAACTCATCGGCCGCTCCACCCATTCCCTCGGCCAGGCCCGCGCCGCCCTCGCCGAAGGGTTCGACTACATCGGTTTCGGCCCGCTTTTCCCGACCCCCACCAAAGCCGGCCGCCCGGCCATCGGTCTTGAGGAAATCGCCGTCATGGAGCGCGAAGTCGGCAGTCAAATCCCCGCCTTCTGCATCGGCGGCATCACCCGCCAAACCCTGCCGCAAGTCCTCGCCGCCGGAGCCCGCCGCGTCGTCATCGTTTCCGATCTCCTCACGTCAAGTGACGTCCAAGCCGCCACCCGCGAAGCTGCGGCTCAAATCATCTGACGATGTATTGAGGGCAGACCGCCCAAGATCACCAATGCGTCGCTGCGCGGAACAAATCCAGCCGCGCCGCGAGATCCTCTGACGACAGCTCTTCAAGCCGCCGCGTCGAGAACGCCTCGCACGTGAACGAAGCCAGCATCGAGCCTTGCACGATCGCCTGACGCAGAGCCGCCGGCGCGTAGGGAGGAGCCCCCTGCGCCGCAAGATAGCCCGCCATCGCGCCTAGGAAAGTATCCCCGGCGCCCGTCGGGTCCGCCACCACTTCCAGCGGCCAGGCGGATGCGCGGAACACCTCGATTTCCGAATCCCCGGACGACGAAAACAAAATCGCTCCGAACTCTCCCAGCTTGATCACCACATGCCGCGGGCCCTTTTCCAAAAGCAGTCGTCCGGCTTTGATCAAATTCGAAGTCCTCGCCAGCTCCCGCGCCTCGCCCTCGTTGAGCACGAACAAATCCAGCTGCGGGAGCACCTCGTGCAAGCGCTCGTTGGCGATCTCGATCCACAGATCCATGGTGTCCGCGATCACGAACCGCGAGCCCGCGGCGGCGCCGTTCCCGATCCCGCACTGGCCGAGCATTTCCATCTGGTTGTCCGGCGACATGTTCGCCAGCACCACGACCGCCGCCCCCGCCGATGCGGCCGGCACCTTCACCTGCCAGCTCTCCAAGACATTCAAGCCCACCCGGTGGGTCGTCCGCTCGTTCATGTTCGCATGGTATTCGCCGGACCAGGTGAACGACTCGTTTTCCGAGCGCTCCACCCCGTCGAGCGAGATCCCGCGCATTTCCAGCATCGCCAGGTGCTCCTGCGGGAAATCATGGCCGATGATCCCGATCAGCGACACCGACTGGCTGAAAAACGAAGCCGCCAGCGCCGCGTAAGCCGCCGACCCGCCCAGCAGATTGGCAGCCTCCGCGTCCGGAGTTTTGACGTGGTCGATGGCGATCGTGCCGCCGATGACAATGGCGGACTGCGGAGTGGTGGCTGGGGATGACATGGAATCAATGGCGGATGGTGAGGATGGCGGACCCAATCGGTGGGAAATCCGCCGCCGCTTTCTAATCCCCAAATCACGTTCTGCAATCCCCAATCGCGTGCGGGAGAAGCACGGGCCGGTCATCGATCTGGAGATGCACGGTGCCGATCGTTTCCTCGTCGGCGATGAAATCCGGGATCTCGCCCGGCTCGACCAGCATCAGCGCGGTGGACCAGATTTCCGCCAGCGTGGCGGTGGGCGCGGTGACCCACACGCGGCGGCAGGGCTCGGCGGGCATCGCGGTTTCCCCGGCGGGGTGGATGATGTGGCTGCCTTGGATCGCGGTGCCCGAGGCGCTGAGGGATTGGTTGAAAAGGGCGATGCGTTCTGATTCCGCGTCGCCGGTTAGTTCGACCGGCCACGGGTGCGGGCCGAAGGCGAGCATCGAGCTGGCGCCCGCCGTGAGCAGCCCGCCTTCCGCGCCCCAGTCGAGGAGCCGCAGCCGGAGCTGGTCGAGCGCGAAGCCCTTGCCGATGCCGCCGAGGTCGATCTCGCGGCCGGGCGCGCCGCAGGTGACGGCGGGGACGTCCGGATGGATCGTGAGCTGGCCGGTGAGCGGCGGGACGGGTCCGGAGTCGCCGGACTTCCGGTGCTCGATGCGGCTGCCGAGCGTGATGTCGAACAAGCCGCCGGTGCGGGCGTAGGCGTCGAGCGCGGCTAACAAGCACTGGTGGGTGAGCTCGTTGATGTAGAGCGTCTGGCCGGCCTGCATGCGGTTGATGAGCGAAACGTCGCTGTCCTCGATGAAGCGGCTGAGACGGGCTTCGAGGAAATCGAGATGGTCGCAACACTCCCGCGCCATGTCGCGCGCGGTGGCTTCCGCGGCTTCGCAAATCCGCAGGTAAAAGGTCGTGTTCATCGCCTCGTGGGTGAACAGGCGGGCTGTTGGAAAAGGCGTCATTTTCCGGATAGCATCCATTGGTTCCAGATGTCGTTTCTGACGAACAGGATCACCGGCACTTCCGCGCGCAGGCCGCGGGGCAGCGCGGTGTGGGATTGTGCGAGCTGGTTCGCCACGGCCTCCGCGGTTTCCGGCATGGCGAAGACGAGTGGCATGGAGGCGAGGTTGTCCGGCGGCAGCGGCCAGTAACCGATTTTTCCGAACGAGCGCAGATACCACGGCAGCGGCCAGTAATCCGAGCCGATCACCGCCACCGGCTCCAGCGAATTTCCGGGCGCGGACTGGCGGAGTTGTTCCAGCCACGGCGCGAGCGTCTCGATGTCGGGACGGGTCGGGACGTAGGCGAGGGGATTGCGCGCGTCCGAGGCGAAGCGGCCTGTGGCGCGTCTTGCCTGGGTGAACTGGGTGACGAGACAGGTGCCGGCCAGCAGGCTGATTGAAATTTTCAGCCACAGCCGATGCGTGGAAAACCCCGCGACGCTGAAGCCGGCGAGCAGGCAGACTTGCGCCCACGGCAGGCAGGCGAGCCACGGCGTTTTGTAGGCGATGAGGCTGTAAATCACGAAATGCCCGGCCGCCGAGTAGCCGATGAAACGGACGACGGGTCGGCGGAAGTTGGTGGCGAAACCTAGCAGTGCGAGCGCCGCCACCGGCGTGCCAAACCACCAGACGCCGCCGGATTTCGCGGGCAGCGCGAGCAGGTGGAAATAATAGCCGAAGGGTTTGTCATGTCCGGCCACGGTTTCATAAACGAAGAAGGTGCGCACCGCGTCGATCGCGCCGTGCGGCTGGCGGAAGCCGTCGGTGTAGAACCATCCCGAGACCAGCGCGGCGGTTAGCAGCGAGGTGGCGACGGGGACGCGGTATTCCCGCCACGTGGAAATCCACCACGCGCGGTCGAGCTGCCTGCGGTTTTCCAGGGCGACCATCACCGCCGCGCCCGACCACGCGATCATGCTGATGGCGAAGCTCTCCTTGGTGGCGAACATCAGGCCGACGAGCAATCCCGGGACGCCCCAGCGCGGCGCGCGGGTCAGCGAGACCAGGGCCAGCATCCCGAACAGCACCAGCAGCGACTCGTGGATGAACATCCGGCTGTAGTAAACGAGCAGCGGGGAAGTCGCCAGAACCGCCGCGGCGAGAAGCATCGGGCCGTCGCCGAAGCGCCGCCGCCACAGCAGCGGGACGAGCAGCAGCAGGACGCCCGCGCTGGCGGTGAGCAGGCGGGGCGTGGTCTTGGTCATTTCCTGCCAGCCGGTTTCGCCGCGCAGCCGGCAGAGCGACATGGCGAGCCGGCTCAAGGTCGGGCCGGGGTAGTGGAGCGGATCGAAGCGGTAATCGCCGGACTCCATGCGGGCGGCGGTGAGCCGCGCGCCGGTCGCCTCGTCCGCGTGGAAAGGACGCTTTGAAAGCTCGTCAAAACGAAGGAAAGTCCCGGTGAAAACCACCGCGATCCAGCAGGCGATGATGGCCGCATGTTTCATCAAAGGGCTGGATACGATGAAAGAAACGATTGTCCCGCAATGTTAAACTGGTGCATTCAAAGCCATGCCCGCGCCACCTCACGAAATCCTGCTAGTCACTCCGGTCTGGAATGACTCGGCGCGGCTGGCGGGCTTCGGCGCGGCGCTCGCGACCGCGCTGGCGGATTCCCCGCTCTCGATCCACTGGATCATCGCCGACGACGGCTCGGCCGCGCACGATCACGCGCCGCTGCGGGAGCTCCGGGACGCCTTCGGCGAAATTTTCCCCCGCGTCCACCTCCACATGGCCGAGCGGCATCACGGCAAGGGCGCGGTCGTGCGGGAGGCATGGACGTTGCGGCCCGACGCCGCGTGGCTCGCCTTCGTGGACGCCGACGGCAGCGTCACTCCGGCCGAAATGCTGCGTCTCATCCACGCCGCGGTGGACTCGGAAATGTCGGTGCTGGGCATCCGCAAGCGCACGGCCTCCACCGAATTCATCGAAAGCCCGTGGCGCGGGATTTTCCACCGCGGCTTCCTGCTCGCGGCGCACGTGATTCTCGATCTCCAATGCGAGGACCCGCAGTGCGGCGCCAAGATCCTGCGCGGCAGCCACTACCGGCGGATCGCCGGCGGGCTGTTGGAAAACGGCCTCGCCTTCGACTCCGAGCTGCTCTGCGCCCTCAAGCGCGACGGCTCGACTTGGTCGGAAATTCCCGTGAATTGGATCGAGAAACCCGGTGGTAAAGTCAGGCCGTTGCGCGATGCGTGGGGGATGTTCAAGGCGCTGCTCCGCATCCGCAAGCGGCGGAGGTAGCGCCGTGGATCACGCCTTGCCCGGAACCGGCGGGACTTCCTCGGGGGCTTTGACCTCGCCCTTTTCGAAGTCGATCGCGGCAGGCGCGCAGACTTGGTTGTAAAACGGCGATTTGTCGTTCGCCGTCAGATCGCTCCAGCGGACGATCTCGCCGGTGTAGGCGGAAATCCGGCCCATGATCGCCACCAGCGTGACCTCGGCGATGCGCTTCGCGTCGTTGAGCGGCTTGCCGGCGATGACGCCGCGAATCATGTCCACGTGCTCCTGGACCATGCCGTTGTCCGAATCCATTTTGAATTCCGGGACGCTGACCGTCTTGCCCTTCAATTTCCCGCCACCGTAACAGACGCCTTCGGTGCCGGTGAACAGCTCGCCGACGCGACCATAGGTGCCGGTGATCTGGCGGCATTGGCTGTGGATGTGGACGTCGTCGCCGAAGTCATAGTCCACGCTGAAGAAGTCGAACATGTTACCCGTTTGACGCCGTGCCCGTCCGCCGAAGCCGACCGCCGTCACTGGCAGGCGGCCGAGGAACCAGACGGCGACGTCGAGGTTGTGGACGTGCTGCTCGACGATGTGGTCGCCGGACATTTCGGTGAAATTGAGCCAGTTGCGCGCCAGGTAGGAGGCGTCGGACTCGCCCTCGTTGCGGCGTTTCGTCCAAGGCACCGTGCCGTTCCACTGGACCACGCCGCCCTTGATCTGGCCGATCGCGCCGGCGTCGATGAGCGCCTTGTTCGTCAGGTAGCTGGCCATGTGGCGGCGCTGGGTGCCGGTCACGACCGCCAGTCCCTTGGCCGCGGCTTTCTCGCCGGTGGCCATGACGGAGCGCGCGCCTACGGGATCGACCGCCACGGGTTTCTCGATGAAACAATGCTTTCCAGCCTCCACCGCGGCCGCGAAATGAACGGGGCGGAACGCCGGTGGAGTGGCCATCAGGACGTAGTCGCACGGGGTGGCGATGACTTTATGATAGCCGTCAAAGCCGTCGAAGCAGCGTTCCGCGGGGACCGCGTATTTCTTCCCGGCGGCTTCCGCCTTGTCCTTGAACGCGTCGGCCGTCGCGGTCACCTCGACCTCGATGCCGAGGATCTTGCAGGCGGCCATGAAATCCGCGAGCGCGCCATTGCCGCGTCCGCCGCAACCGATGAGCCCCACCTTCACCTTCTTGGTGCTTGCGGGGAGATTCACGGCGAAAACGGAACTGGCAGCCAGGCCGGCGCCAAGCAGGGTGGTGTTTCCAAGGAAGGAGCGGCGGTTCAGAGTAGGCGTCATGGGAATTGGGGTGTTTGGTTGTGGATTGCGAATTGATGAATCCGAGTTGATTACGACGAGGGCGGTCGCCACCTTTCGGGGAAATTGGCGATGTGAGTCCCGGCCTTCTGCATCGCAACCGGCCAAGCGAGGTGAGCGGCGGGTGTGGAGCCGGTTCGCCCGTCAATTTTGGTTCCGTATCGCAGCCTGAATATGAAAGTCCTTCTCCCGCCGGATCTTTTCTCCGCATGTCCGGCGTGCTCCGCATCCAGAAGCCGGCAGCGAGATCTGCGGCGTCGGTCTCGCAGGAAATGCCTGGAGCCTGAGCGGAGATACGAGATCGCCGGGTTCCTGAAATTTCCACCAGCGAGACGCGTAGAATCCTCGATGAAACTCCTCAAAAACATCCTTCCCGCCCTCTGGCTCGTTGTCACTTCCGCCAGCGCGGTGGCGGCCGCTCCGGTTTATCCGACCATCGATGAATCCATCGCCAAGGGCGATCTCGCCGACGTGCGTCTCCACATCGCCGCGAATCCGAAAAGCCTCAACCAGGGCGGCCGTGAAAACTCGCGCCCGCCGCTTGAGCAGGCGGTGATCCGCAACAAGGCGGACATCGCGCTTTACCTGTTGGAAGCTGGGGCCGATCCCAATACGGTGAACGCCTCCCTGCGCACGCCGCTGCATCTCGCGGTGGACAGGAACAACCCGGCCGTCGCCGCGGCGCTGCTGAAAGCCGGTGCGAAACCCAACCCGCGCGACAAGGACGGCTGGACGCCGCTCCACCACGCCGCCGCCAAGAACCAGCTCCAAACCGCCAAGGCCATCCTCGCCGGCGGCGCGGACCCGATGACGCTCAGCGAGCTCGGCGGCACGCCCTTGCACGAGGCGGCCGCCAGCGGTGGCGCGGAAATCATCCGGCTGTTGCTCGACCACAAGGTGAACCCCGCAGTGGTCTCGAAGCAGGGCGTCACCGCGCTCGACATCGCCAAGCAATACAAGAACCAGCCCGCCATCGACGAGTTGTCGAAGTAAGCGGGCTTTTCCCACACGGTGTCCGGATGCGGAGAAGCCCGCCGGCCTGGTGGCTGACGGGCTTTTCTTCAATTCTTTCGCTGGCGCATCAGGGCACCGTGCCGCTGATGCTGTATTGGCCGAGCGAGCCGTAATCGGTGTAGCCGCCCGCGAGCGGATCGCCGCGGCCGACTCCGGAAACGCGGATGAAGTAGGTGCCGGCGGCGAGGCTCGCGGAGACGGTGGCGTCGGTGAGCGTGTCGGGGTTGGAGGCGGCGAGGACGTTGCCGGCGGCGTCGAGGATTTCCGCGAGCACATCGAGGTTCTGACTGGTGGCGTCGCCGAGGGCGGTGAGACTGACCGCGCCGCCGGTGGTGGTGAAGGCGAAGGTGTCCGCGTCACTGCCGGTTTCGATGATGCCGGAGCCGGAAACCGAGGTGCCGCTGACCACCAGCGCGGGTGCGCCGGCGGGTGTGCCTGGCTGTTGGTCGCCGCGATAGCCGAAGCCGTTGTTGGTGGTGATCATGGCCAGGTCGTCTTCCTTGTTATCGGCGCTCAGGTATTCACCGCGCGACCATTGGACGAGGAGTTGATAGTAGCCGACGCCCATGATCGGCGCCCAGCCGACCTCGCCAGTGCCGTGGCCGGTGTAATAGCCTTCGGACGGCGAAACGCGGCCGTCGTGGCGAAGGCCGAGGGTGTGGCCGATTTCATGCGAGCAGGCTTCGGCGATGTAGCGGGCGGTGTTTGAAAGCTGGTCGGAGAAAACCCAGCACGGCGTGTCACCGGTCCAGGTGAACGAATTGAGGTAGGCGACTCCGCCGTAATTGCCATACCACTCATTGTCCGGAGTGATGATGCAGCGGATGCGGCGGTTCGAGGGAGCGGCGAGATAGACCGCCTCGTCGGTGGTGACGTTGATTTGGAATGGCGCGTAGTCTTCCGCCGAGCGACGCCAGATTTCGGTCATCTGGGCCTGGGTGTAGGTGTTGGAAATGGCGCCCGCGTTGATGGTTCCGCCATTGAGCCACTGGCTGCCGGTGACGACTTGGCCGTCCATGTCGAGGTAGGCCACGGCGACCGCGCCGGGCAGGCTGTTGAGACTTGGCACGTTACTCGGAGTTGCTTCGTCGTTGCTGATGGTGCAAGTGGCGCTGCCGTCCGAGATCACCGCGTTGAGGGGATTGGAAAGCAGCACGAGGAAGGTTTCGTTAGCTTCAAGCGCGGTGTCGCCGCTGATCGGCACGGAGACCGTGCTGGTGGTGGTGCCGGGCGCGAAGGTCACCGTCCCGCTGACGGCGGTGTAGTCGCTGCCGGCGGTGGCCGTGCCGTTCTGGGTCACATAACTCGCGGAGATGGTTTTCGTGCGGTCGGACTTGGAGAGCTTGACGGTGAC
>JBFZFJ010000269.1:0-4750 GCA_041306405.1 Verrucomicrobiales bacterium
ATTTCCGCCCGCAGCGAGTCGAACACGACCTGTGCGCCCGCACCGTCTTCGAGGACGCCGATGGGCAGGCCGCGGGCGCTGGCGCGGACGAACAGTCCGTCACGCGGGATCTGGGTTTGGAAAACCATTTCCTGAGGCAGCAACTGGCGCAAGGCGGCGGCCGCTTCGGTGCTTTCCGCGAGGTCGTGTTGGACCATCGTGAGACAGACGCCGAGCACGCTGAGCCGCGGGTTCATCACCCGCAGGCGGTTGAGGCCTTCCAGCAATTTCGGCACCGAGCGGATTCCGAGAGGCTCGGCTTGTTGTGGGATCAGGATCGCGTCGCTGGAGGCGATCACGTCGCCGGTGACGCCGAAAAGTCCGGCGGCGGTGTCGATGATGCACAAGTCAAAGCCACGGGCGGAGACGCTACGGATGAAGGCCCGGACCCGGGCGAGGTGGGCGCCCATCCCGCCGCCGCCGGCTTCGTAGTCGCTGCCTTGGCCGCTGGCGACGAGGGAAAACGTCTCCAGCCGGGTCGGCACGATCAGGCGGTCGAGCGAGATGCCCGGATCGGCCAGGTAGTCGTAAAATCCGGTGAGCAGGCGCGACTGGCGGGTGAGGGAAAGCCCGACGGAGCCCTGGGGATCGGCATCGACAAGCAGTGTTTTGACCCCGGCCCGCGCGAAGGAGTGGGCTAAATTGATCGAGACGGTGGTTTTACCCACGCCTCCTTTTTGGCTGGAAACGGCAATACTGATCACATTAAGCAGGGAATTGTGGCGCGACCGTAGCTTCGGCTTGCCACATCGGAAGTCTTTTCTTCAAGATGCGGGCGTCAGGGGGGGGATTCCTTTTCTGCCATTTCCATCATTGATCATGAACTTCCGAATCTCCCATGGCTGCGCCGCATTCGCCACGGCCTTGTGCAGCCTGGTCTTGGGGACAACCGGCTGTCGGAAGGGCAACGGCGAGACGGCCGAAAACGCAGGTCCGCCGCCGGTCGTGGCGAGCGAACTGCTGTCTAACGGGCTGGGCCCGCTGCCGGGGGCCGTCTATCGGAGCCAGGCCGGTTCGCCGCTCCATTGGCAAGCCTGGACCAAGGAGACGATGGAGCGGGCGAAGGCCGCCAACCGCCTGGTGTTCTGCGTGATCGCGATGCCGCAGCAACCGGAATTCCAAGATGTCTTGAAAGCTCTGGCGAACGATCCGGCCCTGGTTTACGCGATCAATCAGTATTACGTGCCGGTGCTCATCGATGGGGATGCCTCGCGCGAGGTGGGCCTGCTCAGCGCGGATTTCTGCGCGGAAATCAAACGCGGCCTGCAGTTGCCGCTGTTTGTCTGGATGACCCCCGACGGCAATCCGGTCGCTTGGATTCCTGTCAGTCAGTCCGCGCCGACGAAAGTATCGGAGTTGTTCTATCAATCCCACTCGATGGTGACCCGGATGTGGGCGGATGACTCGGCCTACGTGATGAAAAACAGCGCCTTGGACAACGAGAACCGCCGCAACCGGCTCGCCCAGCGCAAGAACGCCAAGGTGATGAGCAAGCAGCCGGACGTGGATGCGGTCCGCTGTCTCCGCCAGCTCGCGTCGCTTTACGACCCGTTCTCCCGCAGCTTCGACGAGGCCGGCGGCCTGTTCCCGGCGGGAGCCATCGAGTTGCTTGCCACTGCGGCGGTGCATCCGGGGCTGCCTGCCAATACCCGCGCCCGTTGCTTGGAAACGACCCGCGACATGCTGAAGGACTTGTTGACAAGCGCCATGTTCGATCCGCTCGAAGGCGGGGTTTTCTCCTCCCGCAGGGGCAATTCCTGGGCGCTGCCGGCGTTTTTCCGCGATTGCGGCTCGCAGGCCCGCGCGGCCGTCGCCTTGATTCACGCTTACCGGGCGACGGGGGACGCGCTGGCATTGCAGCGCGCGCTCGGGCTGATCGACTTCGCGGAAAAGTCCTACACTACTTCCGAAGGTTTTTTTTCCGTGGGCATGATGGCCGAATCCGAACCGGCCGCCTGGCTCTGGAACGTGGAGGAAATCCGCAAGGAGCTGCTGCCGGAAGACGCGGCGTGGTGGATCAAGGCGACTGACATGAAGGGCTTGGGAAACCTGCCCTCCGAGGTGGACCCGCTGCGCGAGTATTTCCGCTGCAACAGTCTGGGGATGAGACAGTCGCTGGAGGAGATCGCGGCCGAGCAGTCGCAATCACCCCAAGAGTTTGCCGCCCGCTTTGAAACTGTCAGGAAGACCCTGCTCAAGGTCCGCAACACCCGCCTCGGACCGACCGTCCGCGACGATTGCTCGCACGCCGGCACCACCCTCCGGATGGTCTCGGTCTATGCCGCGGCTTTCGGCGCCACGGGCGACGACAAATTCCGTGAAAAAGCCGTCACCTTGCTCGATCGCGCGCGGACCGCCTTCAGTGATGGTCCGAAGCTGCGGCTCTTTAGCAAAGACGCTCCCGCTTCGATCGGTGCCGGCCGGGCCTTCCTCTACGGCTTGGCGCTGCAGGCCGCGCTCGATGTCTCGGTCATCACTTCAGACGAAAAATGGCTCGTTTGGTCGGAAGATCTCGCCACCACCGCCGCCGAGCTGTTCACCGGTTCCCAGTTCCTCAAGGAATGTCCGGACGAGGCGAAAATCATCGATTTGCCAGTGACCGACCTGATGATGTTGTTTGACGATTCCACGGCCGGCTTGATCTCGCTCGCCGAGTGTCGTCTCGCCGAGCGCAAGCGCCCGCTGGTTCAGAGTTTCAGCGAACTGGCCACGCCGCTGCCGACCTACGCAGTGGACCGGCCGATCCTCCACACCGATCTGTTACAGGCGACGCTCGCCCGCCACTTCAGGGTGACCCTCGTCGCCGGCTCCGGAATTTCATCCGTGATGAAGCGCGCCACGGAGCGGCTCCCGATGCGGATGATCCAACGCCGCGATGCGAAATCCGCCGAAGAAGTGCCGGCCGGATCGGTGCTGGTCATCCTCGCGAATGGCGAGACCCGGCTGGTTTCCACGCCGGAGGCCTTGCAACAAGCGGTCTTGCAACAAGCGGTCTTGCCCTCCGGTGGGAAATCGTAAATTCTCGCCCGGAGATGCCACCCGAGCACAAGTCATTCATGAAAAAAAAACCGGCGCTTGGTGCACTTTGTTTACTGGCGGTCGCGCTTCCCTGCGCGGCTGATACTTTCCTTTTAAAAGACGCCACCACCGTCAACGGAGCGGTTGTCAGCGAGGCGGGGGATTTCTACCTCGTCGAGGTCCAGGTCACCAAAAGCATCAAGGACGAGCGCAAGATCGCGAAGTCCGACGTCGTCAAAATCACCCGGGAAAAGCCCGGTGAGGTCGCCTTCGCGCCGATCGCAAAAATGCTCCCCACTCCGGATCTGCTGACGGCCGCCGAATACGAGGCGAAAATCGAAGTCGTCGAGAAGTTCGTGAAGGAACATCGCGACAGCAACAAACTGTCCGATGCCAAGGCGATTGTCGCGACCCTCAAGTCCGAGCACGACGCCGTTGCTGCGGGCGGGATCAAGTTCAACGACAAAATCCTAACGGCGGCGGAATACCAGGCGAATGTCTACGACCTCGACGCCCGCGTCCAGGAAGCAAGAATCCGCGGGTTGGTGAATGACAACGAGTTTCTCGAGGCGCTCCGGGTCTTTGCTGAATTCGACCGCGACTACCGCAACACCCTTTCGAATGGTGCCTTGGCTTCGCTGATGCGCCAGGTGATCCAAGCCCAACTCGCGGAGGCGAAACAGTCGCTGCTGACCTTGGACGCACGCACCAAGGAGCGGGCCGCGGGAATCCAGCGGATGCCTCTGGCGGATCGGAAAATCACCGAAGCGGCCATCAAGGAGGAAGACGCCCTGATCGAAGCCCGCTACAAAGCGGAAAAGGACGCCAAACAGAACTGGGTCACCACCAGTCCTTTTCACAAGGCCTCCTTGGAAGACACCGTGAAATTCTGCGAACAGGAACTCGTCCGCTTGGGCAAGGTGCAGACCGTTCTGGGAGTCGATGGCGGGAAAGCCTATCGTGACGCATGTACCGCCGTTCGCGGGGGCAGTGCCGCCGCGGCCGCCGCGGCTGCCGCCGCCTTGGCCGCTGCGAAAACCGCCGCCGTGCCCGCCCGCTACCTTGCTCCGCTTGAAGCCGCCGCCAAGGGTCTCAAGTAAATTCCCCACTCTCCCATGTCCACGCCCCGCACAGCCAACCGCAGCCGCAAGACCGCGGAGACTTCCATCGAACTGTCGATCGACATCGACGGCTCGGGAGTTTCCAAGATCGATACCGGCGTCCCGTTTTTCGATCACATGCTCACGCTGTTTTCGAAACACGGCCTGTTTGACCTCAACGTCAAAACCGTCGGCGACATCGAGGTGGACTATCATCACACCATCGAGGACACAGGCATTGTCATCGGCGATTGCCTGCGCGAGGCGCTCGGCACCAAGGAGGGCATCCGCCGCTACGGTTGCTGTTACCTGCCGATGGATGAAACGCTCGCCCGCGTCGTCGTCGATTTGAGCAACCGCCCGCATCTGGAATTCCGCGCGCCCGCCGGCACGCCATCCGCGCCGAACATGCCCTTCACGCTGGTCGAGGAATTCTGCCGCGCCGTCGCCTCCAATCTGCGGGCGAACATCCACGTCGAGGTGCTCTACGGCCGCGACGGCCACCACATCGCCGAGGCGGTTTTCAAAGGCCTCGCCCGCGCCCTTCGCGACGCGTGCGAGCGCGACCCGCGGGTGAAAGGGATTCCCAGCAC
>JBFZFJ010000270.1:0-3550 GCA_041306405.1 Verrucomicrobiales bacterium
AGTTGAAGGATGGTTTCGACGATGCGGGGAAACTGGCGCTGGGTTTGCAGTTGTTCACGCTGGTGGACGCGGCGGGGCGCTCGGAGCGCAACCGGACGAGTTTCGAGGTTTTCATGCGGCGGCTGGGGCGGCCGGATTACGGGGTGGCGATCCTGCGGGAAATGCGCGGCGACGGCGGCGAGCCTAGCGACGAGGAGCTGCCGTTCGAGCGCTTGGTTTTCGGCAGGGACGGCGCGGACGTGTTGTTGCCACCGGCGGCGGGCGACCACGAGTTCCGGGTTTACCGGGCGGGGGATTTGATTTTGGTGCGAAACACCGGCATCTCGCCGCTGTGGATCCGCGGGCGCTCGGTGGAAACCGGTTCGTTCCTGCGGATGCGCGAGCGCCAGCCGCTGGTGGTGCCGGGCTGGACGCTCAGTTACGAGGACCTGATGTTTTTCCTCGATGTGAAGCGCACCGGCAACTCGCCGACGATCTATCTGGAGTCCGGTGGCGCCGGCCTGACCGCCGAGCGGACGCACGGACGGCAAAGCGCGCTGCGGGTTCGATTCGGACTCCAGGCGGAAGTCGAGGCCTTGTGCGACACCGAACTGCACGCCGGCAGCCGCGGGCCGCTGAAGAAGGGTGAAATCGTGATCTGCCGCAATCACGAGCGGCTGGGCGACGCCTCGGGTTTCAGCCTCTCGATCAACGAGCTCCGCCGCAAGGCCACGCAGAAGGGGCGGCGATTCCGCCTCGCGGGCGACCGGCAGGAGTATCTGGTTTCCAACGACGCGTCCGCGCTCTCGCCGGGCGACTTGCTGTTAGGTCCGAAATTGTCGCCCAAGGCCGTGCTGTTTATCCGTTATGACGCGCATCGGGCGGAGGGCGAGCTGGTCGTCAGGGAAAGCCACGGGCCGATTCTGGTAGATGGCGTGCCGGTGCGCCAGACGGCGCCGCTGCGGGACGGCTCGCTGATCCGTCTTTCCGGCAGCCAGTCGGTGCGCTGCCGTTTCAGCGAGGGGTTTCTGGACGAGGAGCGGACTTTGATCGAGTCGCTCCAGGTGGAGGATTTGATCCATGATTTCGGGCCGGAAGCGCGGGCGCTGGATCACGTCAATTTCGAGGTGAAGCGCGGGGAGATGCTCTGCATCATCGGCCCCAGCGGCAGCGGCAAGAGCACCCTGCTTTCCGTTCTATCAGGCCAGCGCGAGCCGACGCGCGGCAAGGTGAAGCTGAACGGAATCCCCCTCTACGAGCGACGGGAGCACCTCGTGCCGTTCATCGCCCACATGCCTCAGGAGGAGGCGCTCAATCCCCAGCTAACGGTGCGCGAGCACCTGCGGCACGCCGTCACCATCCGGCGGCCGGCGCTGTCGCTGGCAGAACACGAGCGGCGGGTGGACAGCATGCTCGCGGAGCTCGGCTTGCAGTCGATCGCCCGCCGGCGGGTGGGTTCTCCGGGGGAGAAGACGATTTCCGGCGGCGAGCGCAGCCGGCTGAACCTGGGCGTGGACCTGGGCAGCCGGGCGGAGGTCTTCCTGTTCGACGAGCCGATCTCCGGCCTCTCGTCGAAGGACTCCGAGCACGTCGCCGAAACGCTGAGGTCGCTGGCCCGCGAGAAAATCGTGATCGCCTCGCTGCACCGGCCGGGAGCTCCGGTGCTTCGCTTGTTCGACAAGGTCCTGTTACTTGATATTGGCGGGCGTCTCGCGTATTTCGGGACTCCGGCGGGAATGGTCGGTTATTTCCGGGACGCCTGCGAGGAGCTCTCGATCTCCCACCCGTCGGTCACCGCGAAGTCGCCGCTGGGCGCGGACTTCGTGTTTGACGTGTTGGAAACCCCGCTGAGCTCCATCGGCGGCGGGTCGAACACGGGAGCTGCGCGGCGCTTCCCGCCGTCGTTCTGGCAGGAGCGTTTCGAGAGCGTGGACCTGATGCAGTCCCTGCAGCCGGGGAGCGGTCCGGTTTCCAAACACGGAGAGTCCGGGGAAGGGGAGCGCTTGCCGGTGCCACCGAAACCCTCGCGGAGGCTCCACGCCGTGCTGGCGGTCTTCGCCACGCATTTCCTGCGCTCGCTGCTGTCGAAATACCGGACGCGCGGGACGATTTACAGCACCTGTCTTGAAGCGCCGCTGTTAGCCGCGCTGGTCGCGATCACCCTGCGGTCCTCGCCGGAAGGGCCCTATCAGTTCTCAACCGCGCTGCACATTCCGGCCTACCTGTTCCTGAGCGCCACGGTGGCGATGTTCCTGGGGCTGACCAACTCGGCGACGGAAGTGCTGCGCGACCGGCCGATCCTGCGGCGCGAGCGCAACTGCCAGCCGGGCGCGAGTTCCTACGTGATCGCGAAATTCGCTGCCTTGGCGCTGGTCGCGGCGGTCCAGTGCCTGGCGTATCTGGTGGTGGGGAACTACTTTCTGGAGATCGACGGCATGCTGCCCTATCTGTGGCTGTGGATGACCCTAACGGCATGGACCGGCACCGCCATGGCGCTGGTCGTTTCCTCGATCGTGAAGACCGAGCGAGCCGCGCTGACGGCGGTGCCGCTTTTGTTAGTGCCGCAGATGCTGCTGGCGGGAGCGCTGGTGCCTTACCGGGAAATGAACCGCGGGTTGTTCGAGGACGCGTCGAGCATCCGCGACCGGGGCGGGGTGCCGGTGCCGGCGGGGATCATGCCGCTGCGCTATGCCTACGAGGCGATGATCGTCGCCCAAGCCACGCGCAATCCGTTCGAGCAGGAGCGGTTGCGGTTGCAGCGGCGGATCGACAAGGCGCGGGCCAGCGAAACGCCGTTGACAGCCGCGCAGGTGGAGCGTTTCGAACTGGTGAAAGAGGGCTTGCGGCGCTTGCTGGCTTCCGGCGCGACGTCACCGGAGGAGGCGGAGAATCTGGTCGGGCGGATCCGGCGCATCGCCATGTCGGGCAGCCGCGTCGAGGTGGAGACGATGAAGATTTGGCCGGAGAACGAGCGGGAGGCGCGTCCGGCGTCCGAGTTTTTCGTGAACGAGCGGATTGATCTGCTGGTGCGCGAGGCGGAAACCTTCCGCAACGATTACCGCGATCAGACGCGGCGAATCGTCTTCCATGCGCTGAAGAAACCCATCCCGTTCATGAAGGCGAAGACCGGCGCTTCCGCTCGCGAATACGTGGAGCGTGACGATGAGGTCGAAACCCAGAAATACTGCGGTATCGTGCTGGCGGGAACCATCCTCGGCTGTGTGGGGATTTCCATCCTCATCATTTCCCGGCAGAACCGGGAGACGCGCTGAGGGATTTGAAATTTCAGGTTGGCGATTTCAAATCCTCTCCCGGCGGCGCGGCGACCAGCGCCAGCGCTTCCATCACCGCGAGCACGGCAGCCGGATCGAGCGCTTCGGGGACGACGGCACCGAGCACCAGACTTCCGTAGGCGGTTTCCACCGGGATGACTTCCAGAGTCGCTCCGGCACCGATTTTCACATGGACGTTGCCGGCCGAGGCACCCGGCCGGCGCGAGGCGAGCGCGAGGCTGCGGGCGAGGAAGTGCAGCCGGCCGTGATGGCTCTCGTCGAAAATAACAGCTCCTTCT
>JBFZFJ010000271.1:0-3549 GCA_041306405.1 Verrucomicrobiales bacterium
AGCTGACGGATTGCCCCTCGCCGTCGCGCTCGCTGCGGCCGAGACAGGGCAGGATGAGGGCGCTGCGGCCGGTGACGAGGTGGCTGCGGTTGAGCTTGGTGGAGACGTGGACGGTGAGCTCACAGTTCCTCAGGGCGGCGGCGGTGTAATCGGTGTCGGGCGAGGCCTGGAGGAAATTTCCGCCGAGGGCGAAGAAGACCTTGGCCGCGCCGCGGTGCATGGCGTGGATGGCGGCGACGGTGTCGTAGCCATGCGCACGGGGCGAGGAAATTCCGCACTCGCGGTCGAGCGCGGCGAGGAAGCTTTCGGGCATTTTCTCGAAGATCCCCATGGTCCTGTCGCCTTGGACATTGCTGTGGCCGCGCACCGGACACAGCCCGGCACCAGGCCGGCCGATGGCTCCTAGCAGCAGGTGGACGTTGACGACCTCGCGAATGGTGGCGACGGAATTCCGATGCTGGGTCAGGCCCATGGCCCAGCAGGTGATCACCTTGCGAGCGCCGCCTAGCAGCGTGGCGGCGAGGGCGCGGATCTCGTCCTCCCCCACCCCGCTCATGCGGGTGATTTCCGGCCACGGGGTGCCCGCGACGAGTGTCCGGTAGTCGGAGTATTGGCGGGTGTGATCGCGAATGAAGCCGACATCGACATTGGCGGATTCGTTTTCCAACAGAACCTTGGCGAGGCCGCGGAAAAGCGCGAGGTCGCCGTTCACGCGGACGGCGATGAACTGCGAGGCGAGCGGAGTGGCCTTGCCGAGCAAAGCGGCGAGCGGGTGCTGCGGGTGCACGAAGCCGACCAGCCCCGCTTCCCTGAGCGGATTGATGGAGACGATCTTCGCGCCCCTTTTCACGGCGGATTCAAGCGTGCCGAGCATCCGCGGGTGGTTGGTGCCGGGGTTCTGGCCGACGCAGAGAATGGTGTCGGCCACGAGGAAATCATCAAGGGTGACAGTGCCCTTGCCGACTCCGATGGATTCCTTCATCGCGAGCCCGCTGGACTCGTGGCACATGTTCGAGCAGTCCGGCAGGTTGTTGGTGCCGTAGCCGCGGGCGAAGAGTTGATAGAGGAAGGCGGCTTCGTTGCTGGCGCGACCGGAGGTGTAGAAGACCGCCTCGTCCGGCGAGGCGAGGGATTTCAAATGCGAGGCGATGATTTCAAACGCGCTGCTCCACGAAACGGGCTCGTAGTGGGTGGCTCCGGGACGCAGCAGCATCGGCGTGGCGATGCGCCCCTGGCGGTCGTGCCAGAAGTCGCTTTGCGCGGCGAGATCGGCGATGGAATGGCTGGCAAAGAAAGCGGCGTCCGCGAGCTTGCGGGTGGCTTCGGAGGCGAGGGCCTTGGCTCCGTTTTCACAAAACTCTGCCGCCGAGCGCCCGCCATCCGGGTCCGGCCAGGCGCAGCTCGGGCAATCGAAGCCGCCGGCCTGGTTCATTTCCAACAGCCCGCGGGCGCCGCGGAACGGTCCGGCTTCGCGCAGGATGTGCTGGAGCGACGATGTGACGGCGGGGATACCGGCCGCCCATTGCTTGGGCTCGGACTGCTTGATTTCCTCTTGCTCGTTCACCGGGCTCCAAACAAGCCCGGGGACGATCATCTTTCAAGGCGCAAACACGGGCTGACGCAATCATTGGCTAACCCTGATCCGGCCGAAACGAAGCGACGGGCTGGGAGTAAACTCACGGTCTTCAACCACGCAGCGTTCCCACTTCAAATCGACCGGAGCGACCTCAATCCCGTCGGTGACAGCCGCCCAAGACGCCGGCCCCAAGCTGCTGGAAAACTCGGGAACGTAGCTCAAGCCGCTGCCGATCCGACGCAGGTATTCCATCCGCAAACGGCGCTGTCCCTGTGGGTCGATCACGGACCGGACGATCGGCAAGCCTGATGTCGAGCCCGCGCCGCCGAGGAAGTGACCGGCGTCCGCTGCCTGCAAATCGAGATTGAACGCATACTCGATGAGCGTGGAAACCCCGTCGCCATCCGCGTCCGCGGTGCTGAAATCGTCCGGATGCGAGTCGCTGGTGAAAAGGACATCCTCCTCCAGCGCCTGGTCCATCCCGTCGTCGTCCGCGTCTTCCGAACGGTCGTCTAGCAACTGGATCGTGAAGTTTCGCGCATACGAGTTCAGGGTCGAATCCGTGACCTCCACTTTGATCGTTAGAACACCGGAGGCGTTTTCAAAATCAATGTCGCCTCCGGTGACAAGCACCAACTGGCCGCCAAGCGTCGCGAGGCAGTAGGGATTCGACGAGCCACTTGTCACCGTCACCTCGAAGACATGCGAGTCCCCCGCATCGGGGTCCGTCACCGCCAGGTTTCCCACCACCGTGCCAACGGGGCTGTTTTCCCGCAGGGAGACTGGCTCTCCCGGCGTCCCGGCGGGGGTCAGCGCGAGCGCGGTTGGAGGGCCACCCTTTCCCTTGCTAGATGAAAGCATGCGGACCCCGATCCTGCCGAAGCGGACGGCCGGGCTCGGCGTGAACTCGTAGTCATCAACCACACAACGCTCCCACCCGGCGTTCACCGGGGTGACTTCCACCGCATGCGTCGCAGGCATCCAATCCCCCGCGCCCAGGCTGCTGGAAAACTCCGGAACGTAGCTCAAGCCGCTGCCGGTCCGCCGCAGGTATTCCATCCGCAAACGGCGCTGCCCCTGCGCGTCGGTCACGGACCGGATGACCGGCAAGCCCGATGTCGAGCCGGCCCCGCCGAGGAAGTGACCGGCGTCCGCTGCCTGCAAATCGAGATTGAACGCATACTCGACGAGCGTGGAAACCCCGTCGCCATCCGCGTCCGCGGTGTGGAAATCGTCCGGATGCGAGTCGCTGGTGAAAAGGACATCCTCCTCCATCGCCTCGCTCGCGCCGTCTCCGTCCGCGTCTTCCGCGCGGTCGTCTAGCAACTGGATCGTGAAATCCCGCTCCAGGAAATTCATCGCTGAGTCACTCGCCCGCACCTTGATCGTTAGAAACCCCGCGCCGGACTCGAAATCAATGCCCGCTCCGGAAGCCAGCACCAGTTGGTTTCCCAATGCCACCAGTTTGAAGGGGTTCGGCGAACCACCGACAACGACGACATCGAACGAGTGGCGATCCCCTACATCGGCATCCGTCACGCCGAGGATCCCCAACACCGTGCCGGCCCGGCTGTTTTCCAACAGCGTCACCGGCCCGCCCGGATCGATCAATGACGTCAGCGCGATCGCGGCCGGTCGGGGCAGGCATCAAGACCGGAAACGCGCCGGCCGCACGCCGATCCGGCCGAACCGGACCGCCGGACTCGGTGTGAACTCGTAGTCGTCGATCACGCAGCGCTCCCAATCCGCGTTCACCGCGGTGATTACAGGCGCCTGCGACGCAGCCGCCCACTCGTCCGGAGCCAAACTACTGGAGAATTCGGCAAAGTAGCTCAGCCCGCTGCCGGGCCGCCGCAGGTATTCCATCCGCAAGCGGAGCTGCCCCTGTGCATCGACGACGGGCCGGATCAGCGGCAAGCCCGATGTCGAGCCCGGGCCGCCGAGTTGGCGACCGGCATCGGGCACCAGCGGGT
>JBFZFJ010000272.1:0-19322 GCA_041306405.1 Verrucomicrobiales bacterium
AAGCCTATCTCGCCCGGAAGAATGAGGAATCCAATTCGATCAACTGGCAGTTCACCAACGAAAAAGCCCGCATCAAACTCAAATCACTCTATCCAACAATTTGAATTTTACGCGACACTAGTTTTGCTCCGGCCCCGACAGCACGTTGTCGCCCTCACGCAGGAACGGCGCGAGATCGAACCGATGGAGGATTTGCCAATCGCCTGCCTCGCCGACGGCCTGGCCGTTGACGTGCACACCCATGAGGTTGCTGCGGTGGCATGCATCGTGGCCGAACGCACCTGCACTCCATCCGGGATCCGCACGACCTTGCGGAAATAACGTTTGCCCGCCGGAGCGTTCTCTGCGGGATCGCCTTCCGGAAACCAAACCCACGGACAACCCTCCACCGGAACGCTTGCCCGCATAGGCGATCTGGTTTTGTTCAGGGGATTCGACTTTTTCCGAATCCCACAGGTCACCTTCGTCGCGTTGCAAGCGCTCGGCCGAGGAAGCCACGAGAATCCGATAGGCGGTTTGCCGCTGGCCACGAAGGTGGGACTCCAGCACCCATCCAAGCCGCGGAGATGCCACATCCACACCAAGAGGGTGCGCGAGCTGTTCGCAACTCAGTGAGACCGGTGCTGCTAGCCCTGCTTCGGTGGGTGCGCTCAATGCATTTCCCGGCTTCTGGTCTGCTTCTCCAGAAACGCTAGAGATCGCTCCGCAAAAGAGCGCGAGTGTGAGTGTGATCTTGTTCATGTTTGGTGATGCTTTTTCATTCCGAGCAACCCTTTCACCAGGGCGCGAACGGCCTCGCTTCGTCCCGGCTCGGTGGAGAAACATGGCAATTGTCCGGTGGCGACGACCAAGCCGCAGGCCGCTGCGAAATCACGCGCCTTCCGCAATGCCGCTTCACTGACGCAAGCGCCGCTGGGCAGGAAAAGCGTCGCGTAGGTCTCGTGATTGACCTTGTTTTTCAGCTCCAATTTGGAGCCCGACACCTGGCAGCGTTCGTCCAAAAACACGGTTGGGTGCAGAAACGTGAAATCGCGGTGGCAGCGCGTGGAGAGCATGTCGCTCAGCACGAGGAAATCGAAGTATGGATTCGACTCGCCTCCGTATTCCGGCTTGCTGGCGTTGGGCCGGTCGAAGGCGAAGGCGGCCGAACTGGTTTGCTTGAATCCGCTGCGGCCGTGCCCGTAAAAGTGGATACTGTCCATCAGCGGCGAATCGGTCTGGGAGCCGAACAACATGTAATCCCCGCCGGAGTTCATGGGGGAGAGCGAATAGTTGTCGGTTGTGTGGCCGGATGAAACGATGGCCGCCGGCAGCGACTTGTTGCGGCTCCTGGCCGGGCAGGCGGACGGTGGCGGTGCTGTTGGGCGGGATGGCGAGGTCGAGGACGAGCTTGTCGCCTTCGCGCCAGACGATTGAGGCATCCGCAAAGGTTGGCGTGGAGCGCAGGGCGGATTCCACCTTGGTATTCCAGTTGCCTCCATAGGTGATGCTGTCGCCGAGGATGGCGACCCGGAATTCGGACGCATGTGACATGTGGTGGGCAAGGAATGCCAGTAGGATGAATAGGATTTTTCTCAAGGTGGTTAAGGATTGGGTGTGCTTGCGCCGGGGCCAACCAGGCAGATTTCCCGATAGACGTTGAAGCCGATCGGTCCGTCCTCGAAATCGAGGCGCAGGACGACCACTCCCTTGGCGTTTACGGGCACTCTCAGCAGGGTTGCTCCGCCGGTGCCGGCTATCGTGGCGTCCGTGACCTTGAGAAAGCGCGCGGGCGCGTCCGCCGTGGCGATCCAGACGCTGTAGGCCTGGCTGCACCGGGCATCGTAAAGCCCATGCCCGGCGACGCTGTGGATCGCGGAAATTTCCCGGCCAGCCGCCGGGTCAAGCCGGAAAACCAGGCTGTTGCCCTTGCCGTAGCCACGGTAGGTTTTGCCGTCGTTGAGCGTCTCCGCCCCGCCGGAGCCGTTGCGGGTGGTGCCGTTGCGGATCGAACCCGCATCCGTTCCGCCACCTTCGTTCTGCGGATTGCCGATTTTCTCCACACGGATCACAGGCACCAGCGCGTCCGCCGGCGGAAGCACGGCCTCAAATCCATCCGGCACGTTCGCGGACAGCGATAAAGCGCTTCCCGCCCCTTCCGGCAAGTCCGGGCGTTTCTGCAATTCATCCTGCGCCAGCAACCGCACCGGACCCAGCAAGCCGGAAGGTGCCAGTTTCGAATCACGGTTGAAGTAGTTCCAGGTGGTGAAGCCGATGCGCCCGGCGGACGGGCGCGGTTGATGTTTCACAAACCAATCCGGGAATCTTTTCAGGTGTTGGCCTCCCCATTGGCCGGTGGTCCACTCGCAGTCTTCCGTTTCCTGCTCGTCGCCAATGAGGCGGTTGGCCCAGACATTGGTGACCTCGATGACGAGTTCGTTCGCCTGTGCTTTTAACAATCCGGCGGGGATGGCGGTGCGCCACGGCGCGGTCCAGACGACGCCGAGGTCGGTGCCGTTGAGTTTCACGCGGGCGAGGTGGTGGACGGTGCCGAGGTCGAGTTCCCGCGCCTTGAGGAAGTCCGCCGGGGTAACACGTCACCTCCGGTTTTCCATCGGGGAGCAGCCGACCGCTGCAAACCACCGTAAAGTGGTGCCAGCGCCCGTCGTCGAGCGGGGTGGTGCAATCGAGGTAGTAGGCACCGAAGGAAACGCCCGCGACGGCGCGTCCGCCGACTTGCCTGAGGTAAGTCAGGAACGCCGGGTTGGGGTTGAAGGGGGTGAGGGTGTGGCTGCCCCAGCCGACGATGGGTTGGGCGACGACGCTACCTTGGCCGCCCGACTCGAGCTTGATCCAATGCGCGATCGTCCGTGGCGCGGACCTCTCGACGCCGGCCCAGCCACATCGCGCTTCCGCAAAGGCAGCGGTGCAGGCGAGTGCGGATCCAAATCTGCCGGCCGTGGCAGCGAAAGCCGCGGGGTTTTCCAGGCCGCCCATGCGGCCGATTCCGCGGTCGGTCCCGGGAAGGGAGCCTTGGGCGGCGAGTCCCTGCCATTTTGCGTGCGCGTAAATAATCCTCCATGGCGGAAACCAAGGGCAGCCCGGCTTCATCCGCCATTTTGCGCACGGCGAGGTATGCCTCGCGGTCATGCGGTTTCATGTCCGTCCTCTGCTGCACGCCGCCCTGCTGACCGAAAAACAAACATGCGCCTACCTCAACGTGAGCAAGCGCAACCTCTACTGCTGGCGCATGGCCGGTCTGGTCCCCTACTACAAAATCGGCCGCGCCGTGCGATTTCGGAAATCCGAGTTGGACTCCGCTCTTGAGCAGATGCGGATGGGGCGATAGGTCCAAAGATCGATCATCCGAGCCCTCACCCGTATTCACCACTTCCATCCATTTAGACTTGAATATGGTCCAATTCAAAACTATTAAAGCCTCAATGGCAGACCAACTCAACCAGATCATCCAAGACAAGATTCTCGCTTCGGTGGAGGCGGACATGCCTGTGCTGACCCGGCGCGACGCCACGCTTCCGCCACTCAAAGGAAAAGCGGCGGCTGTCATCGGGATGCGCCGGGCGGGGAAAACCAGTTTCCTTCACCAATGCCGCGCCGACCTGATCGCTGCTGGTCGCACCCCGGCTCGTCTGCTCTACTTTAATTTCGAGGACGAGCGTCTGGGTGACATGCAGGCCGGACAACTCCACCTCATCCCGGACACTCACCTGCGTCTCTTTCCCGAGCCCGCCGATGAGCCGGTCACGCTTTTCCTGGATGAAATCCAGCATGTTCCCCGCTGGGAACAATTTGTCCGTCGTCTTCTCGACACCCCGGGTTACGAACTCTTCCTCTCCGGTTCCTCCGCCAAGCTCCTGAGCCGGGAAATCGCCACCTCAATGCGCGGGCGCGCCTGGGAAATCCCGATCCACCCGTTTAGTTTCCGCGAATTCCTGCGGCACCATCAAAAAGAAATCCCGGAGAATCCGGATGCCCTCACCACTCGCAAGCGCACCGCCCTCGATCACCATTTCGCCAATTATCTGGAAACCGGGGGATTTCCGGAAGCCCAGGATTTGTCCGCCGCAAACCGTCGGCAGCTTCTCCAAGGCTACATCGACGTGCTGCTCCTTCGCGACGTCATCGAGCGCCACGGCGTGACCAACGTCACCGCGCTTCGCTGGCTCGTCCGCCGACTGCTGAGCTCACCCGCCGGTCTTTTTTCGGTGACAAAGTTCTCCGCCGATCTCAAGTCCCAAGCCATCTCCGTAGGCCGCGAACACCTTTACGAATTCCTTTCCCATCTGGAGGACGCGTTCCTCCTGCAAACCATTCCGGTTGCCACCGACTCGGAGAAACGCCGCCAGGTCAATCCCCGCAAAGCCTATCCTGCCGATACCGCCCTCATTCCCGTCTTTGACCGCAGCGGCAAACCCAACACCGGCCACGCTCTCGAAACCGCCGTTTTCATCGAACTCCAGCGCCGCCGGTCCGAGGTCGCCTACGTCAAGACGCCAAACGGCTTCGAAGTGGATTTCCTCGCCCGCAACATCGATGGATCGGAGGACCTCATCCAAGTCTGCGCCTCCGTCGATGACCCTGACACCCTCTCCCGCGAAGTCCGGGCACTTCAAGACGCGGCGGCCCAGCATCCCCGCGCCAGCCAATGGCTCCTCACTCTTGAATCGCGCCTCCCTTTCCCTGAGGTTCCGGCTCCCATCCAAATCCTCCCCGCATGGCAGTGGATGTTGACCCCCATCTCCTTTCTAACCGCCGATCAAGCGGGTGGGCTTCCTTTTTCGGCATTTGCGGACGGATGATTCCATGCGGCAAGCCAAGGGCCTCTTCCACATGCCCGGGAACAAAGCGAACCGTGTTTTTGCTGATGCGGATGGGGTGAAAACAGTCCTGAGTGGATTTTTCGTTTTAGCCGGAAGATCCCCCAAGAATCATCGAATGGATCGACGGTTCTTCTCAAGGATTCGAGCAATATGAAAACTAATTCATTGAAGTTCAATCCATGATGCACTAGAAAAATCGCCACAAAGATCATCGCCTAGTGACTCAGTCCGTATCCATTTACCGAAATATCGTTTCCATGGAGCCCTTGGTTCCGACGTCCGGACGGGGCGAGCTGGCGGAGTTGAGCGTGGAAATCTTCCGGAAATCCGGTGAATTGGCGGCCACGCTGCCATCGCGAACCGTCCGCAGCGGCGTGGCGGAGCTGGTGCGGGAGATGAACAGCTATTACTCGAATCTCATCGAAGGCCACAAAACCCTCCCCCGGGACATCGAGCGGGCTTTACGGGACGATTTTTCGGATTGCGAGGACGACCGTCGCAACCAGCTCCTCAGCGTGGCCCATGTCCGGGCGGAAACGGCGATGCGACGGCGAATTGCGGAACAACCCGAAACCAGTGTGTTCCAGCCGGAATTCATCCAATGGCTTCACCGGGAATTCTACCAGTCCCTGCCGCCGGAAGAATGGTTCACCACCTCTCTTTCCGGAAAACGCCACCCGCTGGAGCCGGGTAAATTCCGTGCCCACAATGTGGACGTCGGTCGCCACACCCCGCCGGATCACGAAGTTCTCGGCGATTTCATGCATCGCTTCGACAGATTCTATTCGGACCCCGCCATTCCAGCCACAGACAGGTTGCTCGCACTGGCGGCGGCGCACCACCGGCTGGCGTGGATCCACCCGTTTGGCGATGGCAATGGCAGGGTGGCACGACTGCAATCCCAAGCGGCCATGATCCGTTCCTGTCTGGATACGGAAGGACTGTGGACTCTTTCCCGCGGACTCGCCCGGGCAAAACCCGCATATTTCCAGCACTTGCAGGCTGCGGATCAGGGTAGGGCGAATGATTTCGACGGTCGGGGTAATCTCAGCGACGCCGCCCTCTCCCGTTTCTGCCGCTTCTTCCTTGAGCGCGTTCTCGATCAGATCGACTTCATGACCGGCCTGATTTCTCCATTCAAGTTGCTCGACCGTATTGAAAGCTACCTGCGCTTTACCCGGGTGGATCTCGACGGAAAAATGCGGGATCACCTCGCCCGACTACTGAAGGCTCTATGCCTGGAAGGCGAAGTGCCTCGCGGCAGGGTTCCGGACATCCTCGGACTCAAGGGGACGGCGTCCCGTGTGATCATCCGCCGGGCACTCGACGAAGGACTCGTTTCCTCATCCAGCGAGAAAGGCCCGCTGCGTATCGCATTTCCGAACAAGGTGGTGGATTCCTACTTTCCGATGCTATTTACCGACCTCCCGGTCGACGGCGCCTAGGTGCTCCGAATCCATCCGTTCAACGCCATCTCTTTTCTAACCGCCGATCAAGCGGGTGGGCTTCCTTTTCCGGTGTTTGCGGACGAATGATTCCATGCGGCAAGCCGAGTGCCATTTCCACATGCCCGGGAACGAAGCGAACTGTCTTCTTCCCAATGCGGATGCATGGAATCAGGCCATTCTGCGCCCAAAGCGAAATCGCCCGTGTGGTCACGGAACAAACTTCCGCGATGGTGCCATGGTTGGCCAACACACAAGCGTCGAGCACGACTCTGTAATTCGCGCCCTTCATTCACCCGTGTAGCTTGCATCGTCGAGTCCGGCGGCTTGGACTTTCTGGAGGAGGCTGCTCATGCCGTCACGGCGGGCGGCGTCTCTCTTGTTTTCGTAGTTCATCAACTCACGAAACAGAACCCGGCGGTGACTGCCCACGTAGTGAAATGGAATCTCTCCCTTTTCGAGAAGCCCGACGAGAAACGGCCGCGACATCCCCAGATAATCCGCCGCCGCCTGTGTGGTAAATGCCTCATCCTCCGGCAGCATGACGACGGCCCGGCGCTCCCGGATCGAGCGGAGCACATGGATCAAAAGGTCAAATACGGGCTGCGGCAGTTCCAACTGCTCTCCACTCGCGCTGACCAATGCGGGACGGCGTTGTCCGAAAACCTCCGCCAACAGGCGATCCACCTCCTTGAAGTCCTCAGGAGTGAGTTCGCTCGGATCGAGTCGGTTTTGGGTGAGTTTCATAGGAATGGTGTTTCAGGTCGCTCGGAATGAGAGGGTAATTGCCTCCCCGGCGTCAATGCAATATACGCAATATCCGAAATAATCGAATAACTTCTCACTTCAAACTCAGAATCCTCGCCGCCACGGCCTCCCAATCCACCTCCGGCGTCAGGTGACACCAACTCAGACGGATTGCCTCATTCGCTTCGTCGTCGCTGAATCCCATCGCCTTGATCACGTGGCTCGGCGTGTAGCTGCTGGACGTGCAAGCGGAGCCGTTGGAAATCCGGTAGGGCTCGACCGCCGGGCGCGCCCACTTCACCTTCTCCCGCCGGAGGCTTTTCTTTCTCTTTTTCTTTCACACATCAAAATTCCCAGCCGTCAGAAGCCTCATTGCTCTTGTCATGTTCTCGTTTTGGATTACAATTTCCCCCGATGATCAAGAGCTTCGCCGACCCGCTCACTGAGAAGATTTTTCTCGGCGAGGCCCTGACGAAGAAGGAAGCCAGACAACTGGGCGACATGCGCATTGATAAAGCGCAGGAACGCCTCCTCATCCTCCATCATTCGTCCGAGAAAAATCTCCTAACCCTCTATTCGCTTCATTACCACAAACTCCACGGCACCAAGAGATATTCCATCGACGCCAATGCCCGCGCCTCGAAATGGCGCATCACTTTCGCATGGGCCAACCAGGAGCTTACCGATGTTTCCCTCGTCAAAATTGAAGACACCCATTGATTCCATGAAACTCCTCACCAACCCCGCCGCCGGCCTGATTCACGATGAACTGGAAGCACGCGCCATTCCCGCCGCCAAGGCCGCCCGGGACATGGCGATCCCGCGCAGCCGCCTCAGCGATATTTTCGCCGGGCGGAAAGGCGTCTCAGCCGATACAGCCCTGCGGTTCGAGCGCTACCTCGGTATTTCCGCATCGCTTTTGATCCGTCTCCAGGCGGAATATGACCTCAGCAAGGCGGTCGCCGACAAAGGCCCTCAGATCCAAAGAGAAATCCTTCCTGCTCCAAAACTCGCGCCGGCCTGATCGCTTTTTTGATCCTCACATCAGCCGCTGAGAGACAGGAGACAGGAGACAGGAGACAGGAGACAGGAGACAGGAGACAGGAGACAGGAGATAGAGGATCGGAGATCGTGGATAGCAGATGGAAGATCAAAGCCCCCCCCAAGGAGCGGCGATACTCCGATTCGCCGCGCCAATGAGCTGCCAAAGAAACCGCGCAAAGCCCTCTTCCATTCATCATTCATCATTTAAAATTCAAAATCCGCCCCGCCACCGCCTCCCAATCCAAATCCGGCGTCAGGTGGCACCAGCTCAGCCGAATCGCCTCATTCGCTTCGTCGTCGCTGTATCCCATCGCCTTGATCACATGGCTCGGCGTGTAGCTGCTGGAGGTGCAGGCGGAGCCGTTGGAAATCCCGGTAGGGCTCGACCGCCGGGCGCGCCCACTTCACCTTGTCGGTCGAAGAATCGTTCACAGAGAGGCTGGGAGAGATGACAAGACCGATCTGCGCCGTTGCAGAGTAGAGGCATCTTTCCGCATGATCCGGAACCGGGCGGCTTGCCAAGGGCCCGGGCATATGGCAATACATGCGTTATGAACGCCACGCTCAGTCTCGATGAAGCCGGCAGGCTGGTGCTGCCAAACAACGCCCTGCGCTTGCTCGGAATGAAACCGGGCGATCAGGTGCGTGCTGATGTCAGCCCGAACCGCATCGATATTTGCCCGGAGTCTCCCGTCGTTTCCGAGGGTGTGTTCGAAAGTGGAGTTCTCGTGATGGCGCGGCAGGGAATCCCGATGGACGCCGCCGCCGCCGTGCGCGCCGACCGTGACGCCTTGGCCGAACGCTCACTCCCGCGATGAGTTCTCTTCTCGATAGCTCGGTGCTTGTCGCCGCGCTCGCCTCCGATGAACTCAAGCACACCGAGTGCCTCGCCCGTCTGCTGAAAGGCGGCAACTGCACCTACTCCCATGCGTTGCTTGAAACCTTCTCGACCCTGACGGGCGGAAAACTCGGTGTCAGGGTCGCCGCCGATTTCGCCGTTCGGATGCTCTCTGAATCCGTTCTGCCACGCGTCACGGTGATTGAACTTTCCTCATCGGAAATCATCGCAGCACTTGGCATCGCCCAATCCCGCGGTGTGCGCGGCGGCGGCGTCTATGACTACATGCACCTCGTGGCGGCCAAAAAAGCCAACGCCTCCGTGATCCACACTCTCAACATGGACGACTTCATGCATCTTCGTCGCGGAGATGACCCCGAAGTTTAGCTTCCTTAGTCACACCCGTCGCGATTCAAATCAAAAATCAACAATCGTCAGTCATCATTCGTCAATCCTCTCCCAAAGGTGGCGCTGCCTTGATAAGGCAGCAGCCAATGAGAGGTGAAAGAGAAGCCCAAGAGCTGCGGAACGGCATTCACTTGGCCCCTTCTTTCGCTCTCCATTGGCATTCTCTCTCATCGAGAGCGCGCTACCTGAGCCCACGGATCCTCCCCGCCACCGCCACCCAGTCCACCTCCGGCGTGAGATGGCACCAGCTCAGGCGAATCGCCTCGGTCACTTCGTCGTCGCTGAATCCCATCGCCTTGATCACGTGGCTTGGCGTGTAGCTGCTGGACGTGCAAGCGGAGCCGTTGGAGATCGCCACCAAATCTTTGAGCGCCACGATCAGCGCCTCCGAGTCGATCCCCGGAAACGCGAGGTTCAGCACATGATCCATCGTTTCGTCCGCCCGGCCGTGGATGCGAGGAGAGAGCGATGAAAAAGCGGCGAGCGCGGCGTCCTTGGTCTTGCGGCAATGCTTGCGGCGCTTCTCGTGATGCTTCATCGCCGTTTCCGCAGCCATGCCCAATGCGGCGAAATGCGCCACAGGGAGCGTGCCGGGTCGTAGCCCGCGTTCCTGGCCACCGCCGTAGAACAACGGCTTGAGCGGCGGACGGTCGTAGCCCCGGCGGCGAATGATCAACGCGCCGATCCCCTTGGGCGCATAGATCTTGTGGCCGCTCACGGAAATCAAATCAATCCGACCTTTACGTAATGGCTCGATGTCCTTGCCGAACGCTTGCGCGGCGTTCGGTTTGCCCGGATCGGATTGCGTGACGCCGTAGTCCTCCCTCAAAATCGGCACTGCATGCGTCACGATGCACGCCACCTTCATTCCGCGTCGGACTTCGACTCCGCATCCAGCTCTGCCTGCGCATCCAGTGCGCCAGCCCCATAAGCGACCTTTTCCTGGAAAGACTCCAACGACTCGATCGCTTCCCGGTGCATCTCCGCCAAGTGCTTGGCATGATCGATCTCTTGCAGATCCCACTCCTCCTGAACCACGGCCCAAGGCGGCATCGGGAAGACCGCCGGATCGATCATCGTGAGCGCCAACCGCAAGATTTCCTCGATGGAACGTTTCGAGGCATCGACCGGCAAGCAGGGCGCTTCCCGCAAACCAAGACGCTTCAGCGACTCATTGAGCCGGTAAAATCCTCGAATTCCCTTTACCGGCAGGATTTTGCCTTTGCTGACGAAATCAGGGAACGTGCTGCGGGGCAGCGGCGGATGGAAATAGCGGCTGATCGTTTCCCGGCGGACCGCGAATTCCGGGTAGCTCGGGGGTGATGTCTTCGGCGGCGATGGCTCATTTCGGGATGCTCGATCCCCCACGAGAATTTGTCACCGGAAGAAATGCTCAAGAAACCTAAAATAGCTACCGATTCAGTTGCCAAAAATGCACCATTAATCCGGATTTCGGGGGGCCGGGGCGGATTCCGGCGGAGGAGGGGTGTTCTATCCGGAAACGAAAAAAGCCCTAGAAACTAGGGCTTTTGACGATGTCGAGAGTGGTACACCCGAAGGGACTCGAACCCCTAACCTTCTGATTCGTAGTCAGACGCTCTATCCAATTGAGCTACGGGTGCCTTGCGGCGTGCGCGGGGCGGAAAGAAGCCGATTTTTCAAGCGGCTGTCAAGAATTTCGGCATGAATATTTCCTGGGGGCTCTGGAACTTCCCGTGAGCCGCCCTCTAGACCGGGGAAACGGGCGAAAAACCATGACTTCCTAAAATGAGGATTGCGGGGGCAGGTGCTTGGATTGCTAGAATCCGCAGGTGAAGCAGGAGCATGGAAAACCGGCGGAGGATAAGGGTGGCAGGGCGTGGATGCCTTTTCTGTGGATCATCGCGGCCAGCGCGCTGGCGCATTTGTGGTGCTTGGGCGCTCAATTTTTTCTGGATGATTTCCCGGGAATCCTGGACAGCGACAATGTCCTGACGGGGGATTTGACGGGAACCAGTTGGAATGCATGGACCTGTCTTGGCTATATCATTCAATACCGGCTGTTTGGGATGTCGCCGGTGGGGCTCCATGCGGTGAACTGGATGCTGCACACCGGCGTGGCTTGTGTGTTGTTCGGCTTCGGGCGGGATTTCCTGCGCGGCCGCTGGCTGGCGGGCGTGGCGTTGTTCGGGGCGCTGTTGTTCGCGGTGCATCCGCTGGCGAGTGAGATTCCGAATTACGCGCGGTCTCAGGATCTGGCGTGGGTGACGCTTTTTTCGCTGTTGGCGGCTTGGGCGGTGCTGGGATTTCTGAGGGAAGGCGGCTGGTGGAAACTGGCGGGCTGCGTGGTTTTCGTCCTTGGCGCGACGTTTTCCAAAGGGCCGGGATTGTTTCATGCACTGATGCCTGTCGGCGCGGTGGCGCTGGTGTTTTTCCAGCCAAAACATGTCAGCCTGATCCGGAAATATCCGTGGCAGAGTGCTGGAATCCTCGTGGTCGCCCTCGAATTTCTGTGGGTGGTGGGACGTTTGGACATGCGACTGGACTCGCTTCACCAGTGGACGGAATCGCGGTTCATCGGCCATGCATACACGCTGTCGAGGGTGTTCTGGGAATTCGGCTGGCGCAGCGTGATCCCGGTGGGATTGAGCGCGGACCACCACATCGCGGAGACGCTGGTCCCGCCGGGATCGCCGTTTTGGAACATCCCGGACAAGGGTGCGATGCTGGCGGCGGCGGGTTTCCTGGCCTTCGCGGCCTTCAGCGTGGTGCTCGCGTGGCGGAAATCGACGCGGTTGTTTGGCGTTTGTTTGTTTTTGTATGTCGCGACGATTCTCTTCCGGGTTTTCTACGCGATCCCGGAGTTCATGCCGGAATACCGGATCTATCCGGGGCTGCCGTGGTTTTGTCTCGGCGCGGCCATCGTCCTCGCGGCCGCTTGGCGGGCGGTCTGCGGCGGGATTTCCCCGCGCCTGCCGGCGGCGCTGCTGTTGGGGATTTTCGTGCTGCTCTCGGCGAAGCGCTCGTTTCTGTGGCACGATCTGGACCGGCTGATGGCGGACGTGCTGGAGCAATACCCAACGCAGGCCCGCGCCTTGTGGGAGTTGGACAAGCGGGACATTGCCAGGGAAAACTGGCAGGCGGTGATCGATCGGCAACGCAATGCGTGGCCGGAAGTAGCAGCTAGATTTCATGCGAAGAACCGGCTGCTCGCCCCGGCGCGGGAACTGCCGACCGGCCATTTCGCGCTGGCGGAAGTCGCGTGCGCCGGTCGCTACGCCATCGCCCTTGCCCATCAGGAAAGCCCGGCCATCGGCCTGCGGGAGATCAACCGTCTGGAAGCCTACATGAAGCGCCTCGGTCTCGATCCGAAGGCGCACGCGATTCACTGGAACTACTTTTCCCGCGACAAGGGACTCGTCTTGGAGCTCGCCGGAAATTACGAGGCCGCCGCCGAATGCTTGCGCGAGGAGGGCATCACCGGTCCCCGCAAGCGTGACCTCGAGCGCGTTGAGAAAAAGCTCGCGGCACTCAAGCCAGATTCGTGAACACCGCCTGCACGTCGTCGTCGTCCTCGATCTTGTCCAACAGGTTTTCCACGTCCTCCATCTGCTCTTCGGTGAGCTCGATGGGCTGGGTGGGCAGGCGTTGGAGACTGCATTTCGTCGGAACAATCCCCGCCGCCTCGACCGCGTGGCTCAGGCTGGCGAAGGCGCTGAATTCGCCGATCACCGAGACGACGCCATCATCCACCGAGAGTTCTTCGAGTCCGGCGTCGATAAGTTCGAGTTCGAGCTCTTCGAGATCGCGGCCCGCGGGCACGGGGAACTCGATGACCGACTTGCGGGTGAACATGAAATCGAGCTGGCCGGCATTCACCAGCTGGCCGCCGTTTTTGTTGAAGATGATCTTCAGATTGCCGATGGTGCGGTTGGAATTGTCGGTCGCGCACTCGACGATGAAGAGCGAACCGTGCGGGCCTTTGCCCTCGTAGGTGACTTCCGTGATGTCGGCGGCGTCCTTGCCGGCGGCGCGTTTGATGGCGTTCTCGATGTTTTCCTTCGAGAGGTTCTGGGCCTTCGCGTTGTTGATAGCCACTCGCAGCGTCGCGTTGGATTCCGGGTCCGGGCCACCGCTTTTGGCGGCCATGGTGATGGATTTGGCCAGCTTCGGGAAAACTTTGGACATCGTGGCCCAACGCGATTCCTTAGCCCGGCGGCGGCATTCGAAGTGTCTTCCCATGGTTTTCGGTCGGTTAAAGGTTGGCCGGTGAGGCACCGGGGCGGAGATCTAAGCAGGCGGGCGGGCAGATGCAAGCGAAGTGCTCGCACCCAGCGCCTCGAAGCCGCAGAACAGCTTGGAGCCGATAGGCGGTTTGGCGGCGAGCGGCAGGTCGTGGTCGAGATGGCGGCGGCAGATTTCCTGGAAGTCTGCCGGGGTTTTCATCCGGCGCATGTCGAATTCAAAATCGCCCGCCAGGCCGTGGCTGATGTAGGCGAGGGTTTTTTTCATCCGCTGGACGTGGGCGAGCGGGTTGAACTTCGGGGTCTCGCGGGCGATCTCGTCGGAGAGTTCGAGCACGTATTGCCAGAGATCGCGGTGGCTCGGCGCGGCGGCGGGCGCGCCTTCAAAGGCGGCGGTTAGCTGGGAGAAGATCCACGGGTTGCGGATCGCGCCGCGGCCGACCATCAGGCCCGCCGCGCCGGTTTGCGCGAGGTAGGAAAGCCCGGTCTCGGCATCGACCACGTTGCCGTTGGCGATCACCGGACAGGGCATCGCCTCCACCGCCGCGCGCACGCGGTCGGGATGCACCGGCGTCTGATAGCGCTCCACCACGGTGCGGCCGTGGATGGTGAGGCCGTCGATGGCGTGGCTGCGGAAAATCTCCAACAGCGCGGGGAATTCCTCGGCAGTCGTGTAGCCGACGCGGGTTTTCACGGTGAATTTCCCGGGGATGGCGTCGCGCAGCGTGCCGATCAGGCGGTTCACCGTTTCCGGATTGCGCAGCAGTCCGCCGCCCGCGTCCTTGCGGCAGACGATCGGCGCGGGGCAGCCGAGGTTCAGATCGATGCCGGCGACGGGCAACTCCGCCAGCTCCCGCGCGGTGCGGGTCAGGCTCGGCAAGTCGCGGCCGATCATCTGGGCGAACACCGGCTTGCCTGTTTCATTCTCAACGATCGAGCGGAGAATATAGCGGTTCAGGCAGGAATCCGGATGGACGCGGAAGTATTCCGTGACGAACCAATCCGGCGCGCCCCGCCGCGCGATGACCCGCATGAAGGGCAGGTCGGTCACGTCCTGCATCGGCGCAAGCACCAGTGCGGGTCGGTTGACGGGAAGGAAATCGCGCATGGGACGGGGCGGGATGGCACAGCGGCCTTCACCGCGGGTCAAGAAATTCCATTGACATCCCCGCTCTGGAGCCGCCTCTTTGGATAGGTTAAAAAACACTGCAAATCAACGTGGACACGGACTTACTACATACGGAAAAAATCCTCGCGGATCGGAAGACCTTTTATCTCGATCTCAAAAAGAACGCGCGCGGCATGGTGGTGAAGATCACCGAAGACGTCGGCGGGAATCGTGACACGATCATGGTGCCGGCCGAGATCCTCGGGGATTTCATCGCGGCGCTGACGGATATCAAGGCCACCGCCGACGAACAGGATTGAGCGGGCGGGCGTGCTTCCCGCCGCTTTGGTCTTGCTGAGGCGTGGGGATTTGGCGAGTTTGGCGCACAGGATTTTCCATGGCAGCACACCCATCCGTCAACGTCGCGCGTCTCACTTATTTGTTGGTTTGTGAAGCCGCGGGCGTGGCGATCGCCCTGAGTACCAAGGGCACGCTCGACATCTCGATCGTCTTCGGATTGCTCGGCGGGCTCGGCGTGGCGGGCTTTTTCATCTGGGTGGAGTCGCTGATGAAGGGCTTCACCTTGCGCGGCTTTTCCACCGCCAGCTTCGGGCTCGGAGTCGGATTGTTCTGCGCGTGGCTGCTGACGCGGGTGGAAATCTCAAATTTGCTGGAACTGGCGTTCCGCGACAAGCTTCAGGACGAAAAGGGCGTCTCCGCCGTCCAGCTCGACGTGCTGGTGAACGCGTTGCGCCTCACCATCGATGTCACTTTATTCGCGAGCCTCGGCTTTCTCGGGGCGGTGCTGGCGCTACGGAGCAACCGCGACGAGTTCGCCTTCATCATCCCGTATGTGCGCTTCCGCCAGGACGCTTCTTCCGGGCAGCCGGTGGTGCTGGATGCGGAGGCGGTGATGGACGGCAGGGCGCTGGGAATCCTCCGCTCGGGCTTCCTCCATGGGCGGCTGATCGTTCCGCGCTTCGTGCTCGATGAGCTACAGACCATGGCGGATGCCGGTTCAAGCGCCGACCGCCAACGCGCGCAGCGGGGATTGAACAGTCTCGAACAGATGCAAAACGCCTCCGACATCCAGATCTCGATTCACGACAGCCTGACGCCCGCCGAGCCGGAACCGGTGAATTCCCGCCTGATCGAAACGACCCGCTTGTTAGGTGCGCGACTGATGACCGTGGATGAAAACCTGGCGAAGGTGGCCAAGATCCAAGGCCTGGACGTGCTCAACATCCACGACCTCGACGACGCGCTGAAACCCGCCGTGGCGGTGGGCGAGAGAATCCGCATCGCGCTGGTCCGCACCGGCAAGGAAGAGCACCAGGCGGTCGGTTATCTGCCGGATGGCACGATGATCGTGGCCAACCACGCCGTGGCCAAGATCGGTTCCACGGCGGATGTCGTCGTGGTCAGCACCTTGCAGACGACGAGCGGGATGATCGTCTTCGCCGAGCTCTACAAGGCGGGTTAAGACGGCCTAACCGCGCTTGGCGATTTGCTTGCGGAACAGCGGGATGAGTTCTGCGTCCATCCACGCGTTGGCGGCGGCGAGGCCGCCTTCCAGATAGAGTTTCCCGATCGACGCCTCGACCCGCGTCGGGTTGCCGAAGGCGCTGAGGAAATCGTTGGAAGTCAGGCGGGTGAACCACTCGCCGTCCATGGAGTTGCGCTCGCGCAGGACGAATTGGCGGGCAAAAAGCGCGAGGACGGCGTCACCGACCCAGGCTGCTTCACGTTCTTGGCGGAGTTCTTCGTCTTTGCGGCTCACGCGGGGAGAATGCATGATCTCAGAGCGGCCGCACGATTTTTTGCATCCGCTCGCGCTCGATTTTCTCGCGCAGCCGGGTTTCCGAATCGACGTCCCAGTATCCCGGCTTGAGTTCGAGGAAAACCGACGAGTATGGCAGCGCGGTGGTCGTGCGGATCACCAGCACGTCGAAGCTGCGGTTCGCGTCCTCGAGCAGGGTGAGCAGTGATTGTTGTTCGAGCTCGGCCGTCTCATGGCCGTGGAGCGAATCCTTGAGACGCTTGCGAAGCTCGTCGATTCCGGGGGCGAAGTCATTTTCCACCGAGCGCAACTCACGCGGCACATAGATGTGCGGCCTGACGTTTTCTGTTTGTTCGAGCGCGTTGAGCACGTAGTCGAGGGCTTCCGGGACCTCGACGGAAGCAGTCACCTGGCGGATTCCCGGGCGGTTTTGCGCCGGGAACGAGGCTTCCGCGATGACGATCCAATTGCGGTAACCGAGCTGCCCCGCCTGGCGGTCCACCGCCGCGTGCCACGGCGGACTCTTTTCAATACTCGCACAACCCAGCGAGAGAAACGCCGCCCCGAGAGCAAGAAAACCGCGACAACAAACCATGGCGTTTACGTAGGCCTTCGGCCGCCGACTGTCAACGCGCGGCCTGAGATGAAAGCAATCCGCCGGCGTAACAATCTTTCGACGCGTGCCGCCGGGCGTGCTACCGCTTGTCCGCGTGATTCGGAATCCGGGCATTTTCCTGCTGTTCGCGGCCTCGCTCGCCGCGGCGGGAAATCCGCAGACGGACTTCGCGCTCGGCGTGTTGGCCGAGTCCCGCGGCGATGCGGCGGAAGCCAATCTCCGCTTTGAAAACGCCCGCGCCGCCGATCCGCTCGCGCTGCACGAGTGGCAGCGAGCCGTCCGTGCCCGGCTGGCCGAGGGAAACCGCCCGGCCGTCGTGAAACTCTATCGCGACCTCGCCACCGCGCGGCCGGACGATCTCGAAATCCAACTCGCCTGCGCCGATTTTCTCGAACAACAAGGCGGCGGCGACGCGCTGGCGCTGAAGCTCGCGGACGAGGCGCTCGAAGCCGCGCTCACGAAAAATCCCGGCCATCCCGAGATCATCCGCCGCTTGTTCCGGCGCGCGCAATCCGCGGGCGACAAATCAACGCTGCTCGATCAACTCGCGCCGGACGATCCGGCGTCGGTGCTCCTCTACGCGTCGCTCTCGCGCGGCCTGTTTGATGCGAAAGACGCCGCGGCCCGCGAAAATGTGGACCGGCGTTTTCTCGATGCCGTCGAGTCTCATCCGGAAAATCCCGGACTGGCCCGCGCGGCCTCCGAGCATTTCCGCGACACCGACCGGGCTGACCAAGCCATCGACATCCTCAAACGCCATGTCGAAGCCGCGCCCTCGTCGCTGGATTTGCGGGCGCGTTTGGGGATTCTCTATTTCGCCGCCAAGTGCGACGCGGAGGGCGAGGCCACGCTCAAGCAAGTGCTCGCGATCTATCCCCGCCAGGCGCTCGCCCATCAGTCGCTGGCGAGATTCTATCGGCTCCGCGACCAGCCCGGCCCCGCCCGCCTTCATGCCGGCGAGTTGCTGAAAATCCGCGGCGGTTCCCCGGCCGATTTCATCAAGCTCGCGGACGAATGGCTCGCCGCCGATGACCCGCGGCAAGCGCGGATCTTGCTGGAGAAAGCCATCTTCGATCATCCGCAGAATTTCGGACTCGCGAACCAGCTCGCCATCGCCACCCGCCGCGATCCGGCCACCCGCGATCTCGCCGCACGGTTGTTCCGCGAGGCCGAAGCGCTCCGTCCCGCCGATAAAAAGCCCGAGCCCGCATTCCTCATCGAGTCCGCCGAAGTCTTGATCGCCCAAGGCCAGAGCAAGGCCGCCGAGGAACGATTGCGGTCCGCCATCAAATCATTTCCGCCCGAGGCGAAAAAGGAAACCGCCGCCGCGCTGCGCCGCCTCGCGCTGCTGTGGGAAACCGAGAGCCGCAACGCCGACGCCGCCCACGCCTTGCGGCAGCGCGCGGATGCGCTTGACCGTTAAGAATCCCGAGGGATTCTGCCGCGCCAAAAGGCTTGCACAAAACGAGTCGCGGGACTAACTCCCTCTCCCATGACTCCAGAAACGACTCTCATCCTTTTCAAGCCCGACGCGGTTTCCAAAAACATCACCGGCCAGGTTCTCGCCCGCTTCGAAGCGCAAGGCTTCAAGATCCGCGGCATCAAGATGATGCTCCTCAGCGACGAAATCCTCGCCGAGCACTACTCGCACATCGCCGACAAGCCGTTCTTCCCATCCGTCCGCAGCTTCATGCAGGAAACTCCGGTCATCGCCCTCGCCCTTGAAGGCGAAAACATCATCACCGCCGTCCGCGACCTGCTCGGACCGACCGATTCGCTGGCCGCCGCCGCCGGAACCATCCGCGGTGACTTCGGCCACAAGGACGGCGACGCGAAGATGCGCAACGTCTGCCACGCCTCCGATTCCGTCGAAGCCGCCCAGGCCGAGCTGAAGCGCTTCTTCAAGGACGGCGAAATCTTCAACTACTGAGAAATGCAGGTCGAACGCGTCAAGTACGTCATCTGGGCAGCGGACTTGGCGCGGGCGTCCCGGTTCTATCAAGAGGTTTTCGGCGCGGAGGTCATCCGCGCCAACAGCCATATTTCCGAACTGGAAATCGCCGGTGCCACCATCGGCATCCACGGCGGCGGTGAGGGGAAACGCACTTGGACCGGCATCAGCATCCAAGTCGCGGACGTGGTCGCCGGAGCCGCCGAGGTGGTCGCGCACGGCGGCGGATTGGTCCGCGAGCCGCAAGAGGAAGACGGCGAGGCGCCGCATCTGGCGATGTGTTTCGACACCGACGGCAATGAGTTCATGCTCATCCGGAAGCGCTAGGAAAGTAGCGGGGGG
>JBFZFJ010000273.1:0-3519 GCA_041306405.1 Verrucomicrobiales bacterium
TGGCTTGGACGAACTCGCAGTCGGACTGAATGGCTTCGAGACGACGGTTGATGAAATGCTCGATCACGTGGAGACAGGAAACGCCGCCTTCAAGGCGATTCGCGGCGACTACGGTTGCGGCAAGACCTTCTTCTCGCGTTGGATTCAAGAGCGTGCGAAGCAGAGGAATTTCGCGGCGGCTGAGGTGCAGATCTCAGAAACCGAAACGCCACTACATCGGCTGGAAACCGTCTATCGCAGGCTCATCGAACGCTTGAATCTATCAGGCACCCGGGAGGGCGCGTTTCGGGAGGTCATTGACAGTTGGTTCTACTCGCTGGAGGAGGATGTGATCGCTGCCGGTGCAACGTCTGAGAATAATCTGCTCGAAGAAACCGAGAAGTTGATGGAGAAGCGTCTCGGCGAGGTAGCCCGGACCGCACCGGCGTTTTCCGCCGTCCTGCGCGCCTACCGCCGAGCTCTCGCCGAGGGCGACACCGAGACGGCGGAAGGGTTGATCGCATGGCTGGGCGGCCAGCCCAACGTGTCCGCGAAAGTGAAGCGGGTCGCGGGTGTCAAGGGGGAGATCGACCACAAGAGTGCGCTCACGTTTCTTCAGGGGCTTCTGATAGTCTTGCGCGATAGCGGCAATGGCGGACTGGTGCTGGTGCTCGACGAAGTAGAGACCCTTCAGCGGGCGCGCTCGGACGTGAGGGACAAGAGTCTGAATGCATTGCGGCAGTTGCTCGATGAACTGGACTCAGGACGCTTCCCAGGCTTGATGCTGGTCATCACAGGAACCCCAATCTTTTTCGATGGTCCTCAGGGGGTAAAAAAATCGCAGCCGCTCGCCCAGCGCTTGGCGACGGAGTTTCAGAAGGACAATCGATTCGACAATCCGCGAGCGCCGCAGATCCGGTTGATGCCCTTCAAGCATGATTCGCTGGTGGAAGTCGGGCGGAAGGTTCGAGACATTTTTGTGACGGGTCTGGGTGACGGTGAGCGGGTGAGTGCAAAGGTGGATGATTACGTCATTTCATCGCTGGCATCCGGGATCGCTGGACGTCTGGGTGGCGAGGTCGGCCTTGCTCCCCGGATCTTCCTCAAGAAACTCGTCACCGAGCTGCTCGACGTGGTGGAACTTCACAAAGACTTCAATCCGAAAGAACACTATCAGCCGGTGATCGCCGGGGAAGAACTCAACGATGCGGAGCGCTCGGCCATCGGCGCGGTCTCTCCGGATGAAATCCAGCTCGATCTGTGAACGAGCGCGCGTCAGATTCGTTTCATCCGTTGCTGCGGCACCATTTGGTTAACACCCTTGGCTGGCCGGGCCTGAGGCCTCTCCAGGAACTGGCTGCCGTGCCGATCCTCGCGGGCGAGCACGCACTCATCATCGCCCCCACTGCTGGCGGAAAAACGGAAGCCGCCGTGCTGCCTGCCATTTCCCGGCTGCTCACCGAGAACTGGGACGGCACCGCGATCCTCTATCTTTGCCCTCTTAAGGCACTGCTCAACAACCTGCATCAACGGCTTGAAGCTTACTTCGGCATGGTCGGCCATGAGGTCGGTCTCTGGCATGGGGATGTCCCGACGAAGGACCGCAAGATTATCGAAGTGAAAAAGCCAGCCTGCCTGCTGACCACGCCGGAGTCACTGGAGGTGATGATGATTTCAAGCCGGCGTGAACTACGGGAGTTGCTGGTGAATGTGCGGATGGTGGTGATCGATGAGATCCACGCCTTTGCCGGGGATGACCGGGGGCTTCACCTGCTCGCAGTCGTCGAGCGGATCCAAAAACTGGCAGGGAGAGAGTTTCAGCGGATCGGCCTGTCTGCGACCGTTGGCAACCCGGATTCGTTGATCGACTGGCTTGCGGGTCATTGCGGAGGCGAACGACGTGTTATTTCAGTGGAGGCTGCCAGTGTCGCGGCGGATGTGTGTGTCGATTATGTCGGCACTCTGGAGAACGCCGCCCAAGTGATCAGCCAACTACACGAAGGAGAGAAGCGGCTCGTTTTCTGCGATAGTCGACGGCGCGTCGAGGAGCTGGCCGTGATGCTGCGAGAGCGTGGCATCAGCACCTTCGTTTCCCACAGCTCGCTCAGCGCGGAACAGCGGCGCGAAGCAGAGGCTGCTTTCAGCTCGGACTCCAACTGCGTGATTGTTGCGACTAGCACCTTGGAACTTGGCATCGACGTGGGTGATCTTGATCGTGTCATTCAGATCGATGCGCCGGGCACGGTGGCGTCCTTCTTGCAACGGATCGGCCGCACCGGTCGCCGGCCAGGCTCCTCACGAAACTGCCTCTTCCTGACGACATCGGACAACGCGCTTCTGCATGCGACCGCTCTGGTGAAACTTTGGGAGGAAGGATTCGTCGAACCCATCATCGCACCGCGTGATCCCTATCACCTCTTCGTCCAACAGCTTCTCGCACTGACGCTTCAGACCGGTGGAATCCGGGTGGATGGCTGGCGGGATTGGTTGGGGAACTTCCCGGCCTTTTCGAACCTGCCGCCCGAAGAAGTCGCAATCCTGATCCAGCACCTGATCGACTCTGGGATTCTGTTTTCGGACGGCGTTCTGCTCTCAATGGGCGACGAAGGCGAGAAGCGCTTCGGGCGTCGCCATTTCCTCGAACTCGTGTCGGTGTTCACCTCTCCGCCGTTGTTCGAAGTGGTGCACGGCGTCAACAGCATCGGCATGGTGGACTGGCTGACTGTGGCCGTGGAGGAAGGAAAGGAACGCCGCCCACTGATTCTAAGCGGACGGGCCTGGGACATCCGGGACATCGATTTCACCGGCCGCAAGGTCTTCGTCACCCCAAGCAACGCCAAGGGCCGCGCCCGCTGGTATGGTCAGGGACAAGGCCTCTCCTTCGAGATGGCGCGTGGCGTGAGGGCTGTGCTGCTGTCGGAGCAAAGTTCACCTCGTTGGTCGAACCGCTGTAGCACAAGGATGGAAGCGCTGCGTAGAGACTATCTTGCTCTCGGAGTGGAAAGCACCAACTGCGTCAGCGACCCGGCAGAGAATCATGTAATCTGGTGGAACTTCGCCGGCCGATTTTTGAACGAGGCATTCGCCTCTGTGCTTGAGACCAGCGGCGGTATCGAGGCCCGCTTCGATGACTTCAGCCTCAAGTTCCCATACGAGACGGACACCTCGCGGGTGACGGCTGCGATCCGGAGTCTGCTGGCAGACCCGGACGCCCTGCGGCAGCTTCCCATTTCCAAGCAATGGCTGGATGGCCTGAAATTCTCAGAATGCCTGCCAGAGCGTTTCGCCGCCGCCGCCGCACGCGGCAGGATACGAGTGAGACAGGATGCGCTTGGTATGATTCAAATTTGATTCCGCCCGCGTGTGCCAAGGGAACGGCGGTCACTCCTCTGGCGGCTCCGAGTCATACGGCAGCTTGAAGTAGTGGAAGATGTCCCGCGTCCGTTCGTAGATGGCTTCCGGTGTCCGGGGCACAAGGAGCTGGGTGCCCTCGCCGCCGCGCTGGGACGGGCCGGTTCCGCCGCCTCGTCGCTCCGCTCC
>JBFZFJ010000274.1:0-6062 GCA_041306405.1 Verrucomicrobiales bacterium
AAGCGCTCGCCGGGGAGTTCGCCGCCAGCGTCGAGGCGAGCATCGCGGCCATCCCCGCAGCGCGCTCGAAGGGCGCCATCCCCGCAGCGCCCGACCGCCGGATGGACGCCGGGGCGATCGGCTCGATGGTCGCGGACTATCCGCTCCAGCTCTATCCGCCGGGCGAGCCGCGGATCGCCAAGACGACGGAGTTTCTAATCGACCGCTGCTTCCACGAAGGCGGGTTTTTCCAGGAAATGATCCACTCCGGAGTCAACGCCTACCTGACGCTCGACCTCGCCCAGACGCTGCTGCGCGCGGGCGACCCGCGCGCAGCAGCGCTCATCCGCCGCGTGGCGGAACTTGCGTCGCCCACCGGCCAATGGCCCGAAGCGATCCACCCGCAGACGCTCGGCGGCTGCATGGGCGACGGCCAGCACGGCTGGGCCGCCGGCGAGTGGATCATGATGATACGCAACTGCTTCGTGAGGGAAGAGGAGGATTTGCTGGTGATCGGCTCGGGCATCCTGCCGGAATGGCTGGATGGCGGGGAAATCCGCTTCGGTCCCACGCTCACGGCGTGGGGCGCGGTGAGCGTCCGGCTCGCCGACTCGCGACTGAATTTAGACGCGCGGTGGAGAGGTGCCGCCCCGCGCGTGAGGATCTCGGTGCCGGGATTCGCGCCGGTGGAGGCCGGTCCATCAGACACTCAATTCCAACTCCAAAAATCATGAAAATCGCCATGTTTACCAATACCTATCTCCCTCACGTCGGCGGCGTGGCGAGGTCGGTGAAAACCCTGGAAGACGCCTGCCGCGAACACGGACACGAGGTCCGCGTGATCGCGCCCGATTTCGACGGGCAGGAAAAATCGCCAAACGTCCTGCGGGTCCCCGCGATCCAGCATTTCAACGGCAGCGACTTCTCGGTGCAGCTCCCGGTGCCCAACGTGATCCGCGACTACATCCAGGATTTCAGGCCGGACCTGATTCACAGCCATCACCCATTCCTGCTAGGCGACGCCGCCCTCCGCGAGGCGCGGAAAATGCAGGTGCCCATCGTCTTCACCCACCACACGCTCTACGAGCGCTACACCCACTACGTCCCGCTCGACTCGCCCGCGCTGCGGCGAGTGGTCATCCGGCTCGCCACGGAATACTGCAACCTCTGCGACGAGGTCATCGCCCCCAGCGGCAGCATCGCCCGGCTGCTCCGCGAGCGCGGCGTGACCACTCCCATCCAGGCCTTCCCCACCGGCATCGATCTGGAATTCTTCGCCTCGGGAAAAGGTGAACGCTGCCGGAAATCCCTCGGCATCCCGCAGGACGCCAAGGTCATCGGCCACGTCGGACGGCTCGCGAAGGAAAAGAACATCATCTTCCTGACCGAGGCGGTCGCCAATTGCCTCGAAGCCGATCCATCGACCGTTTTCCTCGTCGTGGGTGACGGCGAGGCCCGCGAGGAAATGCTCTCCATCCTCCGCAAGGGCGCGGGCAAGCGGCGCGTCCACGCCGTCGGCACCTTGATGGGCAACGACCTCGCGGACGCCTACGCCGCCATGGACTGCTTCGTCTTCGCCTCCCAGACCGAGACGCAGGGCTTGGTGCTGGCGGAAGCGATGGCGGCGGGCAAACCCGTGGTCGCCATCGACGGACCCGGCGTGCGGGAAATCGTCAACGACGGCGAGAACGGGCTGCTGCTGGCTGGAGACGCGTCCAGCGACGATCTTTCAGCCTCGCTGCGTTGCATCCTGAACAACGCGGAACTGCTCCAGTTCTGCTCGGAAAACGCCCGCCACACCGCGCTGCATTACGGCGAGGAGCGCTGCGTGCTGCGCGTCCTTCATTGCTACAAGCAGCTCGTCGCCGAGCACCGGAATCCCGCCAACGTGGACTTCACCACGTGGGACCGGCTCCTCGCCACCATCGGCGTCGAGTGGGATTTGTTTCTCGAAAAGATGTCAGCGGCGAGCGCCGCGGTGATGAAAACCCCAGCCACCGAAGCACACATTGATTAGCAGCATCGTCGCCCGTTGGAGATGGTTGCGGCGGAAATTGAGCCGCACGCATTGGGCGGCGCGTTTGCTCGGCATCCAGGCTCCCAAGGGCGAGACCGACGAGCCGGGACTCGTCATGATCCAGATCGACGGACTGTCGCGCAGCGAGTTCGAGCGCGCGCTGGGGAACGGGCGGCTGCCGTTTCTCGCCCGGCTGATCCGGCGCGGGCACTTCACGTTAGAGAGCTTCTACTCCGGCCTGCCGTCCACCACTCCGGCCGTGCAGGGCGAGATTTTCTTCGGCATCCGCACCGCGGTGCCCAGCTTCGAGTTCATGCGCCGCAAGACGGGCAAGGTCTTCCGCATGTATGAATCCACCGCCGCGGCGGAGATCCAGGAGGAACTGGCGAAGCGCTGCCCCGACCCGCTCTTGCAGCGCGGGCGCGCCTATCTGGATATCTATCGGGGCGGCGCCGATTTCTCGCACTACTGCTCCCAGGACACCGCGATGCCGGAGGTCTTGAGACAGTTGAACCCGGTCAAATGGCTGATCCTCTCCACCCTTTACGCGCCCAAAATCCTGCGGATGATCGCGCTGGTTTTGCTGGAGTTGGGCTTGGCCGTCGTCGATGCGTTCCGGGGCGTGTGCCAGCGCCATGCGATTTTCAATGAGGTCGGCTTCGTTCCGGCGCGGGTGTTTTTCAGCATCCTGCTGCGGGAACTCATCCGCTTCCGGGTGATGCTCGACATTGAAAACGGCGTGCAGGTCATCCACGCGAATTTCGTCGGCTATGACGAGCAGGCGCACCGCCGCGGACCGGACTCCGCCTTCGCGCATTGGACGCTCAAGGGCATCGACAGCGCCATCCGCGACATCTGCCGCGTGGCCGGGCAATCCACCTACCGCGACTACGAGTGGATCGTTTATTCCGACCACGGCCAGGAGCGGACCGTTCCCTACGCCACCCGCCACGGCCGCGGCATCGACGAAGCGGTGCGCGAGGTTTTCTCTCGCGGCTCTCTGGCAGGCCGGGAAATCTGGATGAGCCGGCTGCCCGAAGTCATCGGCAACACCCGCGACCGCTGGCGGCGCTTCCTCGGCCTCAAGCCCGCCAGCCACGAGGAAGCCGCCGCTCCCGATCCGGCGACGCAGATCGTCATCAGCGCCATGGGGCCGGTGGGGCATCTCTATCTGCCGGAAAATCCCCCGCCGGCGGAAATGGAATCCTACGCGCACGAGCTCGTGAAAACCGCCGGAATTCCGCTGGTCCTGCTGCCCGGGCCTCACGGCGTCCGCGCCTTCAACCGCGGCGGCGCGTGGAAACTGCCAGAAGACCGCGCCGAGATCCTCGGGCCCGCGCATCCCTATCTGGACGAGGCGGCGGCGGACCTGGTCGCGCTTTGCCAGCATCCCGACGCCGGGGATTTCGTGATCAGCGGCTGGGACTATCAGGAAACCCCGCTGAGTTTCCCCATGGAAAACGGCGCCCACGCCGGGCCGGGAGCGGAGGAGACGCGCGGCTTCCTGCTGGTGCCGGACCGCATCCAGCGCTGGCACGTCGCCCATCTCGCCAACACCCGCAACCGCGTGCGCGGCGAGGATCTCCGTAAAATCGCCATGCACTTCCTCGGCCGCGACGGCGCGCGCGAGGAGCGAGTGGCCCACCACCGCGCCCGCGACCAGGACCTGACGATCCGGGTGATGACCTATAACATCCACAGCTGCCGCGGCCTCGACGGCAAGGTCCGCCCCGAGCGCGTCGCGCGGGTCATCAATCACTTCGACCCGGACGTCGTCGCCGTCCAGGAAGTGGACTCCCACCGCTTCCGCAGCGGCGGGCATGATCAATCGCAGCTCATCGCCGACCACCTGCGGATGAGCCACGTCTTCCACGCGATGTTCGAGGAGGAAAGGGAACGCTACGGCATCGCGATCTTCTCGAAGTTTCCCTTCACCATCGTGAAGGCCGCCCACCTGACCGGAGCCGTGCGGCGGATTTTCCGCGAGGCGCGCGGCGCGATCTGGGTGCAGCTCGAGTTCGACGGGCGGCGGCCCTTCCACTTCATCAACACCCACTTCGGCCTCGGCGGTGAGGAAAAGCGCCGGCAGGCCGAGCAGCTGCTAGGCAGGGACTGGCTGGGAGACATTCCGGAAGGCGAGCCCGTGATCCTCTGCGGCGACTTCAACTCCGGCCCGCGCTCCACCGTCTTCCGGCGCTTGCAGCAGCGCTTCCGCGACGTCCAGCTAACCGCCAGCAACCACAAGCCGCGCTCCACCTTCACCTCGATGAAGCCGTTCATGAGGATCGATCACATCTTCGTGAGCTCCCATTTCACAGTCGAGCGCGTGGAGCTGCCCGACACGCCGACGGCCGTGATGGCCTCGGACCACCTGCCGCTCTGCGCCGAACTCACCCTGCCCGCCCGCCATGAAACTTCTTGAAATGCCGCGGCGGCATCCGTGGAAGTTCGGGACCGCGCTGATCTTGTTAGCAGCGGCAACGTGGTTTCTCCAGGCCCACCGCGGCGAGCTGTCGCGCGAGTCCGTCATGGCGCACGGCCTGGCGCTTCCCGCCGGCGGATTCATCGCGGCCTTCCTCATCCTGCCGCTGATCGGGTTTCCCGTCGGGGTTCTCCTGGTGCTGGTGGGCGTCCGGTTCGGTTTCGCCGGGGGCATGGCGGTGGCGGCCGGCGGCGTGCTGTTCCACAACATCGCGGCCTATCGGATTTCCCACGGCTGGCTCCGCGAGCGGGTTAAAGCTCGTTTCGAGCGCGCGGGGTATGCGATTCCGGACATCAAGGCGCAACACCGGTTGTGGTTGACGCTTCTCTTCACCGCCGTCCGCGGGCCACCCTATGTTTCGAAACTCTATCTTCTGGCGCTCACTGACATTCCCGCCCGGATTTATTTCGGGGTGGGTGCCGCGATCCACATTCTCTTTTGCCTGATTCCGGTCGGCGCGGGCAGTGCCGTGATGAGCTTCGATCCCACGTGGATTTATCTCTTCTTCGGGATGTTCACCCTGCTGCTGCTCGCCGGTTACCTCCTCCGCAAGCGCTTCGGCAAGAGTCCCGGCCCGCCCGGTCTTCCCTGAGTTTAGAAACCGCCAACCCTTTCAGAAAGTCGACTTTTCAAATCCGCAGTGTAGGTTTCCGCCATGACCACCCAGTTTCTCACCGACGACCGCGGCCAGAAGGTCGCCGTTGTCATTCCCATCGCCGAGTATGAGGCGCTGATGGAGGACGTCGCCGATCTTGCTTCCGTCGCCGAAAGGCGGGACGAGGACCGGATTTCACTGGCGGATCTCAAGAAGCAATTCACCGACGATGGCCTCATATCAGGTTGAGTTTGCGAAGTCGGCCGCGAAGGATCTGCGAAGCATCGACCGTAAGCGTCCCAAAATCCACCCCCTACCAATCTACCGCTAACCGTGCATCCTCCCGCACGACGCCACCCCGGAGCAAGTCGCGGCATTGACCCCCGCCCGCATCGCCGCCGAACGCCGCGCCAGATCGGATGCAGAGGAAGTCGCCTGAACGACCGCGCCCTCCCCCGTGCGGGACCACCCCCAAAGGATGAATTTGGGACGTTTACTTTGGGACGCTTACGCTTACGCCCCACCCGCCTGCCGCGAATTGATCCGGCGCGGCCGCAGCCTGCCCATCGCCGAAGAACTCCACCGCTTCGTCCTCGAGCATTATAAAACCCAGCGCCCTGCCAGCAACGTCGGGCAAGCGCGACGCCATTTGGGAGCGCTACGACGAAAACGGCAGTCCTATTAATCCACTCGCTCACGGCTGGCATCCTTTGCCAATAAAGTAGCTAAAGTAATGCTGGATCGAGCCAGCTCTGTGGAAATCCATGCGCGGTCATTCACAGTTACACCGCATCCTTTCGCAAATTGCAGTGTCCGTCTACTAACTCGGCGTGCGTTAGTGTGCAGGCAACGTTGGCTAAATGAAACACCAAGAGCGTTTTCGTGGAACGACCTAGTGTCGCGTAAAATTTTATTTGTTGGTTAGTGAATTTTAAAATTGTACGATTTTGAGGATGTGTACAATTGGACAGGTGCCCGCCAAATTACAC
>JBFZFJ010000275.1:0-3029 GCA_041306405.1 Verrucomicrobiales bacterium
GTCCTTGGTGGTTTTTTCGCCGGGAAGCTGGTCGTTGGCGGGCATCAGCGCGACGTTGACGGGGGCGGCGGTGGTTTTGGGAGCGGCCGTGGCCGGGGGCGGGGTGTAAGTCGGGATGGGACTTTGCGAAGCCAGGATGACGGGCTTGGTGATGTACATCAGGCAGAACAGGGCCGCGACCGCCGTGCTGGCGAAAAGCAGCCAGGGATAAATCCGTTGCGTCGGGCAGGTGGCCGCGCGGCGATTTGACTTCAAGTAGGCCAACGCGGCGTTGTCGATCGCTTGGATCAGGCTGGGGTTCTGGACGGGAAGCGGTTTCATGGTTTCGTCGAAGGTTTCTCCTCGTTGCGGGCGTTTTCGGACCTCGGCTCGGCCGCGACGGCATGGCTGACGATGGTCTGGTCCGACACGCCGGGAAAGGTGGTGATGGTCATGGATTCGCGGGAAAGCCGCAAGTGGCGGAGGGTTCCGCCGGAGTTGCTCATGGCTTGCAGGCCGGGGATGACTTCGAGCGCGCCGGCTCCCTGGCGCTGGCGGCCGATGCCGTCTGACCGATAGATTTCAAAGGTGCTGTGGGATTCCTCGTCGCCTTCCGCGGAGACCCGGATGCGGACCCCGTCGGTGGAGACGCGGAAGGCGATGGGCTTCATCGGGATGGGCGTCACCTGCTGGCCGGTGAGTTTGAAATGGGCTTGCAGCAGGAAGTCGCCGACGTGCTTGAACTCGGTGGCGCGGGCCACCGGCAGCAGAGTGAGAAATAGCAGGAATGATAGAAGGCGCGTCATTCTCCAACGTCCCAGAGGGAGTCCCTGTTGCTGCCGGAAGGGTCGTAGGTGACGCCTGAGCCGGCATTGATGACGGGGGGAGAAACATTCACGAGAATCGTCAGGTTGGTTCCGACCAGCGAGGTGACCGTCGGCATCACCGTGATGTTGCCAGGCATGTAGGGAAGGATGAGGGCGCTGGTGAGCTCGGAGACCGAGACGGTGGGATTGTCCGCGAGATACATCCGCTGGGCGGAATACACCTGGCGGAGGGTTTCGGACGCCGTGCGGCCGAGTTTCCACTGGTCCATCTTGCTGGAGGAGAACAGCCCGATTTTGACGAGGGCGAGCAGCACCATGATGACGATGGTCATCTCCAGAAGCGTGAATGCTTTTTGGGACTGGCGGGACAGACGCTGCGTTTTCATGACGGGAATTGCTTAACGGATTCGGAAGTTCTTGAAAAGCTGGAAATCCGGCTGTTTCACCCCTTGAAGAGTTTAACGGCTTCGATGAAGTTTTTGCGGAATTCGGGGTCCTCCACGAGACCTTTGAGATAGATCAGCGCGAAGAACGAGGAGACGGAAATGATCGCCACGGAGAACAACCACCAGGTGACGGATTTGTCCTTGGGCGCGATGAAGGGCACAAACCATGCGTCCCGGTCCACGATCTGGGTCGTATACATCTGGCTGTTTTCCCTGAGCTGCGCGATGAGTTCGTCGGCGAGCTTGCTGCTGCCAGCCACGAACAGGTGCTTGTAGCGCTTTCCCGGGACGTCGGGGATCTCCACGGTGCGGATGCCGTCCGGCAGCGATTCCGGCGGTCGCAGCGTTTGAATGTGCGTCTCATACACATACTTCTCGCGAAGCCAGCGGTCGAAACGGGTGAGTTGCATGGGGTGCTGGGTTTCGTGTTTAGATTCCGCTCTGCATCATCTTCGGACCCATCAGGAAAATCGGCAGGAAGGTGCCGATGAAAACCGCGGCGATGAGGCTGACCGCCATGAGCAGGACGACGAAGCTGATCGCGGCGGCGAATGAGTCCATGTGATTTTGCAAATCCTCCTCATACATCTCGGACAACATCCCGAGCTGCGCGTCGAGCGAGGCGGATTTCTCACCGATGGCAAGCATGTGGGTGACCTGGGCATCGACCGAGGTGTATTTGGCGAAGGCGGTGGAGAGCGGGACGCCGGAGTGCTCGTATTTGTCGGCTGCGGTGCGCAGCTCCTCGTAGAACGGAGTGTTGCGGACGCTGTTGGCCGAGACGCGGATGGACTTGGCGAGGTTGATGCCGTTGGAATGCAGCAGCTGGATGGTCGAGATGAAGGTCACCTGGCGCAGGCTCATGATGAGCAGGCGCAGCAGCCGCCACTTGGACATGAAGAAGCCGAGGATCAGGTTCCGCACGTGGGCCGAGCGGGCGATGGTCACCGCGATCGCAATGGCGCTGCAGACGAAGATCGGCCATGTCGATTGAGTGAAATGGCTGACCTTGAAGGAGATGGCCGTCATGCCGTCAGGTTTGGCCCCGACACCGCTGAGCATCTCCTCGACTTGGGGAACGATCTTGACCTGGGAAACGATGAACGCGCCTACCAGGACGCAGATGATGATGCCGGGGGTGATGGTCGCTTTCTTGATCTGTTTGGCGAAAAACAACTCGCTCTTCAAGCGGGCGGCGAGCGATTGGAACGCGTGGTGAAGTTGGCCGGCATCCGAACCCGCCTGGATGAGGCCGACGATGGTCTCGCTGAAACGCCCGGTGCGGCGGAAGGCTTCATGGACGTTCATGCCCGTGTTGATATCCTCACGGATGCGGACGAGCGCGTCGGCGATGGCTTTGTTAGGAAGGCCGTGGCCATAGTATTTGAGCGCGTCGGCGGTGTTGATCTGGGCGCGCAGCATCGAGCCGAGGCCGCGGAACAGGTCCACCAGGTCCTTCTTGCTGAATTCCTTGACCTTCCCCGGCTTGTTGAGCGCGGCGAGAAGGCCTTTCTGGGCCGGCACGGCGGCGGCTTTGCCCTGGGCGGTGGCGGCGGTGGTGGGACTAGTCATCGGTGTAGGTCATGTCGATGACCTTGCTGACGGCAACAAGGTCGGTTTTTCCATCGCGGAGCAGCCGCAGGCCGCTGCGGCGGAGATTCGGCAGGACGCCTTCCTCGGCGACTTTCATTTCCAACTCGTAGGGCGTCATCTCGCCCTTCGCGAGCAGGTCGGAGATTTTCGGGGAGATCGGGATGATTTCGAGAATGGCGGTCCG
>JBFZFJ010000276.1:0-12820 GCA_041306405.1 Verrucomicrobiales bacterium
AGGCGAACATCAGCTTGCCCATGATGTGGAAATGCTCGGGTCCGGTGACGTGCTTGAGGTGGCCCATGCTCTTCAACCAGGTGCAGACGAGCACGATGACCGCCATCGAGTTGAGCGCGGCGCCGGCGAACAGATAGACACCCCACATCGTGGAGAACCACTTGTAATCCAGCCCCATCGCGAAATCGAAACCGGTAAACGTGATGGTGAGGGCGAAGATGATCAGCGGGTAGTTCGAGTGGTAGCGGGCTTTCAGCAAGCGGGCAGTTCCGGGATTCGGATCGGTGTCCTGGTCGGTGGAAAGCTTGCGCAGTCCGTAGATGACCGCGCCGAGAGCGACGAGATAGAACGCCGCCCGCCCGTACCAGAACGGCAGGTTCATGAACCAATACTTGTTATACAGCAGGTGGTCCACGTGGTGGAGGTGCTCCTTCACGTTGCCGTGGGCACCGCGGTGGATGTTCATCCACTCGTAGAGATACTGCTGCACTTGCGGGCAGAGCAGCGGGATTCCGAAAAGGAAAACCCACGGGAAGGTCGAACCGAGGTTCTCGAAGGTCCGGCGCACCGAAGTGCCCCAACCGGAGTTGGAAACGTTGTGTAACAGCGTCCAGAACACCCCGCCGATGGAGAGGGTCAGGAAAAAGTAGAACGCGAACACCCACGAGTAGGCGAAGGGACCGCGGATCTTCTCCGGGGCGAAAAACAGGAGATACAGGCTGATGACGGTGCCGAGAACGGCCACGCCCAGGGCGATGCTCTTCACTTTCGCAACCTTGGAGGTGTCGAGGTGATCGCCGTTGATCGCGATGTCTGCGGAGGTGACGTGGTGGTGGGCCATTTCGATAGAATCAGGAAAAAGTTATTTAGCCTCTTTGGCGGTCTGCAAGGTGCGGACGTAGGCGATGATCGCCCAGCGGTCGCCTACGGAAATGTTATAACCGTAGGCGCCCATCATGCCCTTGCCGTTGGTGATGGTTTCAAACATCCGGCCGTCGGGATAGGACGCGGTCTTGAAGGTATCGAGGTGGAAGTTGGCGATGCCGGGGACGCCATACTGGCCGGTGATCCCCTGCCCGTCGCCGGACACGCCGTGACAGACGGCGCAGTAAATTCCGTAACGCTCCTTGCCGCGCTCGATCAGTGACAAGGCGGATTCTTCGGTCAATGTCAGCTCCTCGGGCATTCCCGACCCGAAGTAGTCGCCGACGTGGCCGGTGTAATAGTAACCGCTCTGGCCGCCGAACTCATATTCGGGGATTCCGCCAATGGAGGACGCGCCCGCTTCGTTGAGGCCGCGCGGCTGGGTCTGGGTCACCGGAAGACGGGAACCATGACCGTCGGCGAAGAACGGATCCGGCTTCTGGGCCTTCACCTTGTCCTGGTTGTCCATGTCCGGGAAAATCCGGATCGGCGGCTTGGAAAACTTCTGGCCGCGGATTCCGAGGAGGCCGACGACGGTCAACGCGACGAGCGCGTAGGCGAGGAAAAAGTAGCGCATCTTGAATTTGAAATTTGAAATTTGAGACAGGAGATCGGCTCTCAGTCCTCTTCTTCGACAAGTTCGATGTTGGAGCCGCCGATGTCGGAGAGTAAGTCGCGGGTTCCGTTGGGGCTGAATTGCGGGTCACGCGCCTCGATGGCGATGAAGAACCCGTCGTCCGTGGCGCGGTGGAACTGGCGGCTTGCGAACAACGGGTGGTTGAGGCGCGGAAGCTGGATCAGGGCGAGAAGGCCGAACAAAACGGTGAAGCCCGAGAACAAGATCGTGAGCTCGAACATGATCGGGAAGAACGCGGGCACAGTGAAGATGTTCGCCGGTTTCGCCTGGACGATGGTCGGATAGATCACCACCTGTGTCGAGTAGGCCAGGGCGAACGCGGTGGCCGTGCCGGTCATGCCGCCGAAGAACACGAACCATGGCAGGATCGAGCGCTTCATGCCCATCGCGCCATCGAGTCCGTGGATCGGATAGGGCGAGTAGCAGTCCCATTTCTTGAAGCCGGCGTCGCGGATTTTCTCCGCGCCCTTGTAAAGAGCGGATGCGCTCTTGAACTCGGCTAAGTAGCCATAAACGCGTTTGCGGGTGGTGCTCACGGTGAAAGTTGAAAGTTATTCGTTAAGAGTTATTTGGAAGACGCGAGCTCCTTCTGATAAGCGGGCTCGGAGACCACGCCGTGGTCCGGGTGGTGTTCCTTGTCGTCGAAGTGCGGATCGGACTCCAGCAGGGTCCACTTCACTTCGGCGATGTTGATGCAGGGCAGGAAGCGGAGGAACATCAGAAACAGCGCGAGGAACAGGCCGATCGTGCCGACGAAAGTCATCAGCTCGACGCCGCTCGGCGAGTAGGTTTTCCAGTCACCTGGCAACCACATCCGGGCGAGCGTGGTGCAGATGATGACGAAGCGCTCGAACCACATGCCGACGTTGACACACATCGCAACGATCATGATGACCCAGAGATTTTCGCGGCAGGCCTTGAACCAGAAGACTTGGGGCGAAAGCACGTTGCAGCTCATCATCGCGGCGTAGGCCCACCAGTAAGGACCGGCGATCCGGAACTTGAAGGCGTCCATTTCATAAATCGCGCCGGAGTAGAAGGCTACGAACAACTCCATCAGGTAGGCGTAGCCGACGATCGTGCCAGTCAGCAGGATGATTTTCGCCATGTTGTCGATGTGCTTCATGGTGATGAGATCCTGCAAGCCATAGATGAAACGCGCGGGAACCATGATCGTGAGCACCATCGCGAAACCACCGAAGATGGCGCCGGCGACGAAGTAAGGCGGGAAGATGGTGGTGTGCCAACCGGGGACCACCGAGGTCGCGAAGTCGAAGGAAACGACCGAGTGCACCGAGAGCACGAGCGGCGTGGAGAGAGCCGCGAGAAGCAGATAGGCCATTTCATAGTGGCTCCACTGGCGGTTGCCGCCGCGCCAACCGAGCGAGAAGATTCCGTAGAGGATCTTGCGGATGCCGGGCTTGCAACGGTCGCGGATGGTCGCGAGGTCGGGAACCATGCCGAGATACCAGAAGATCAGCGAGATGGTGAAATAGGTGGAAACCGCGAACACGTCCCACAGCAGCGGCGACTTGAAGTTCTGCCAGATCGCGTTGGCGTTGGGCACCGGCGCGAGGAACCAGGCGAACCACACGCGACCGACGTGGAAGGCGGGGAAAATACCCGCGCAGATCACGGCGAAGATGGTCATCGCTTCCGCCGCGCGGTTGATCGAGGTCCGCCAGTTCTGTCGGGTGAGGAAAAGCACCGCGGAGATCAGGGTTCCGGCGTGGCCGATACCGATCCAGAACACGAAGTTGGTGATGTCGAAGCCCCAGAACACCCGGTTGGACATGCCCCAGACGCCGACGCCGGTGGAGACTAGATACGTCAAACCACCACCGACGCCGATGAGGGCGATGAGCGCGGACGGGATGAACAACAGCCACCAGAGAAATGGCTGGCGGTTTTCGACAACGCCGCAGATGCGCTCGGTGATCCAGTGATAAGAACGCCCGCTGAGAATGAGCTTTTCGCGCTCAAGCACCGGGAGTTTCACTCCGGTGTGCGTCTCAGGTGCGGTTTGGGTGGTGGAAGCCATGGTGGGGTAAATGCTGAAATGCTGAAATCAGACCATATGGACGGTCGCCTTGCCGATGAACTTGGCGTCCGGCATCTTCGGATTCGGGTTCTTGACGCGTGCCAGATAACTGGTCCGCGGACGGGTGCCGATGTAGTTGAGGAGATCGTAGTTCCGGTCAATGCGCTTGCTGCGACCGAGCGCGGATTTCTCCTCGTCGAGAAGGTTGCCGAAGGTGATGGCGCTGGCCGGGCAGGCGTCTTGGCAGGCGGTCTTCACCGAGTCCACCGGGATGCGGAGAGTGTGGATGTTGACTTCCATCTCGGTGGATGGCTTACCGGCGACGAGCGCTTCCTGCTTCTGGCCGCGCTTCTGGCGGATCACGGAATCCTTCAGGCGCTGCACGCAGTAGGTGCACTTTTCCATCACGCCACGCATGCGGACGGTGACGTTAGGGTTCTTCTGAAGGTGGGCCGCCTCGCCGACCTGCTTCTCGCCGAACGGACCTTTGTAAAGGTTGTGGGCGATGAGCGGGTTGCGTTTGTTATAATCGAAGTAGTTGAAGCGGCGGGCCTTGTAAGGGCAGTTGTTCGCGCAATAACGGGTGCCGATGCACCGGTTGTAAGCCATCGCGTTGAGACCGTCTTCCGTGTGGATGGTGGCGTTGACCGGGCAAACCGTTTCGCAGGGAGCGGACTCGCACTGGACGCAAGCGACCGGCTGCGGGACGAGCTCCGGATTGTCCTCGTCGAAGGTGTTGTCCTTCTGCGCGGCGAAGTAACGGTCCATGCGGATCCAGTGCATCTCGCGACCCATGGCGACTTGCTTCTTGCCGACGATCGGAATGTTGTTCTCGGATTGGCAGGCGACGAGGCAGGAGTTGCAACCCATGCAGGAGGAAAGGTCGATCGACATGCCCCACTGGTGCAGCGGGTCGTTGATCAGCGGCTGGGCCTTGCCGTCCTTGCCGGGGTGGAATGCCGAGGAGCTTTCCGGCTTGTAGAGTGAAATGTTAGGCGGTGCGTGGGAATCGTTGCCTTGCTTCGGCACGTTTGCGAGCTGGGCGGCGAACGAACCTTTTACCTCATCCTCGAGAGTGGAAACCTCGCGGGCAAGGGCGCGGCCATACATGGCGCTGTGCTCCTGGGTGAGGGCCACCGAGTAGCGACGGTCAGTCGGGGTTGCCTTCGCGCCGGTGGCGAAATAGGCGGTGGCGGCGGTGCGCAGCGGATAGGCGTTGAAGCCGCGGTTCACGCCGACGAGGCCGACGTGGGATGCGTTTTTCGGTCCGCGTCCGAGTTCGTCGTGCTCGTCGAAGCCCTGACCATAGCCGAGCGGGATGACGATGGTGTTTTCGGCCTGGCCGAAGGAAACGAGAACCGGGATTTCAAGAGTCTGGCCGTTGACCACGACGTTGATCATCGGCGAAGTTCGGTTTTGCGCCTCGTCGTCGGGCGAGCGCGAGCCGAAGGGAGTTTCGAGCTGGATGATCTGGTCGTAGATGCCGAGCTCCTTGGCGGTTTTCGGCGCGACGAGCGCGACGTTGTCCCAAGTGAGTTTGGAAATCGGATCGGGCGCTTCCTGGAGCCAGCCGTTGTCGATCCAGCGGCCGTCGAAGATCGAGGAATCGGTGACGAAAATCACTTCGAGCGAATCCTTGGTCGGCGCGGTGGCGACGAACGGCGCGGACATGTCAGCGCGGGGAGCCGGACTAACCAATGGATAGGCGGCGCCTTCGAAGAAACCGTCGCGCAGGAGCTTTTTCCATGCGGCATCCCCTTCCCCGCCGACAGCGGAGAACGTGGCGCGCACGGCGGTGTAGGCCGGGGAAGCGGCGCCCTTTTCGCCTTCGCCGTTGAGGAGTTTTCCATCAGCGGAAAGCAAGGCGAGAAGGAGTTCGAGCTCGGAAACGCAGTCTTGATAGAGCGGCAGGATCATCGGCTGCACCACCGTGTAGGTGCCGCGAGCGCTGCGGGCGTCCGACCAGGATTCGAGGTAATGGGCGGCTGGCAGATGCCAGGTCGAGGCATGCGCGGTCGCGTCGGTGCGGATGCCGAGGTGGATGCTGGTCTTGAGCTTGGCGAACGACTCGGCGAACTTGAGATCCGCAGGCGCGTCGAAAACCGGATTGGAAGGAGTGAGGACGACAAGCGTTTCGACAGCAGCGGAGTCGATGTCGGCCTTGAGCGCGGCGAGATTTCCGAGGCCGGCCGTTTCGGTTTGCACCGCGACGAGCGGCTTGCCTTCGCCGATGTTACCGAGCGCGACGTTGATCGCGTGGGCTAGCAGGTGGACGGAAAGGGATTGGCGGGAACCCGCGAGAACGGCCGATTTTCCGGCGTGTTCCTTGAGGTCATCGACGAGAGCGGCGACCCAGGCGACGTGCTTCGGATCGGAGAGTTCGGGCGAGACGATGGCCGCGCCAGCATTCACGCCGAGGCCGCGGGCGATTTGTGCCGCCACGGCGTTGACTTGGCTGGGAGCGATCCGCAGGCGGTGATCCGCCATGCCGCCGGTGAGGGTGAACGCGGCTTCCACCGCGTAAAGACGGTTCATTTTCGACGCGTCCGGCACGTCGGTGTAGGCTTTGCCCTCCGGCTTGCGGCGGTCGAAAAACGGGGTGACCGGACCTTGGTTGTCGGTGCCGGCGAAGTCGCAGTCGAGCGAGAGGATACGGTCGGCCTTGGCGAAATCGGCAACCAGTTTCACGCCGTCGCCCAGTGCGATGTTGGACGCGTCTCCGGTGAGCGCTTCGTATTGATAGAATTTCGCGTCGGAGAATTTCTCGGCCAGCTCCTTGGTCAGGCGGGCGCGGGTCGGGCTGTCATCGGCACCGAAGAGAAAACCGACTTTTGAATATTCATCCGCGGAGACGGCGGCAAGCACCGCTTCCAACTCGGCACGCGAGCCGGGTTTCCCGGCCTTGAGGATTTTCCTCGAGCGCGATGGAGAATAGAGATCCAACACCGAAGCCTGGGCGAAGGCGTCCGTTCCCTCGGCGTCAGGGTGAAGCTTGTTAGGGGCGAGCTTGGTCGGGCGGCCTTCGAAGGTCGTCACCACCAGCGGCGTGGCGCCGTGGGCACGCGGCATCGAGGAAGCGTAGTAAGTCGCCTTGCCGGGAATCACCCACTCGGGAGCCTTGGTGTAAGGAACGATGTAGCTTTCCGGGCGGCGGCAGGCGGCCATGCCGAAACCGGCCAGAGCGGTGGAGGCGCCCATCAGCTTCAGGAACGAGCGGCGGGAATTCTCAGCATCCTCCTCGCTGGCCATTTCCGCGGCTCCCTGGGGGAACTCGCGGTCGAGCCACTGGCGGAATTCCGCGGTGTCTTCTAGCTGACCCGCACTGCGCCAGGCGACGGTGGTTTCGCCGACGGGAACTTCAGGGTGATGCCAAATACGCTTGCTCATGTTAAACTGCAGGAAAGTTGGAAATTGGGAAAACGGACTTGAGGATCAATGGTGGCAGGTGGCGCAAGTTTCCTTGGGCTTGACCATGAATTGCTCCTTCAGCTTGAGGCCGAGCTCCTCGGTCGTCTTGACGCCGAGATGCGGGTTGTTGGAAATGTAGGTTTCCGCGTTGTAGCTGAAGTTGTAGACCTCTTCGAGCGGGCGCAGGTTCTTCTCGGGCGCGCGATGGCAATCGAGGCACCAACCCATCGAGTGCGGCAGCGCTTGATAGACGACCTCCATCTTGTTGACGTCGCCGTGGCAGCTCTGGCAGGAAATCCCGCGGTTCACGTGGGCCGAGTGGTTGAAATAGACGTAGTCGGGAGACTTGTGCACCCGCACCCACTCGATCGGCTTGCCGTCGTAGCCAGGGTAGTTGACATCCATCGACTTGTGAAGCGGAGCGAGCTTCGGGCTGTCGCGCTGGACGTGTTGGTGGCAGTTCCAGCAGGTGCTGCCGGTCGGGACGTTCGAGTGGCCGGAGACGTCCACGAACGAGTGGCAGTAGCGGCAATCCAGGCCCAGCTGGTCGACGTGGATCTTATGGGAAAACGGGATGGGCTGGGACGGCTGATACCCGACCACCATCGCCTTGGGCGTGGCGTAATAGGCAAATGCAAGTGCCACGCCGGCCGCTGCGGTTCCCGCGCAGACAGCGATTTTGAGGGGCAGTAGATTGGACCAACGGGGAAAAATATTTGCCATGAGAAGGGCGATGCTGTGCTCGGAGAATGGAGCTTGTGAAATTTTTCACAAGCCGTGTCCCAAAAACCACGGGGAAGTTAAGGACGGGCGGAGGATGCAAACGAACCGACGTGATGCAATGCCAAAAAAGAAATTTTCAAGGAATTTGTAACCGGGCGCCGGGGAACCGTTCGTTTCCCTATCAGCCTCACGAATTCGACCAATTCAGGCCTTTTTCCTGCCTCCATCGGCGGTAAGCGCTGAACTGCTCGCCCTTGGCCAGCTCGCGGCGGCTCGGGTCCTCGCTGAGAAACGCCTCGAAGGCCCCGCCGGGCGATGTTTCCGCCGCCGAGGGCGCGGACCCGGACGATTCCGGGTGGCTGCCCTTCCGGGCAAGCAGGCTTTCAATCCGCGACAATCGCCCGTAAATCCGGAAAATCAGAAACAGCACCAGGACGAGCAGCCCGGCACAAGAGGCGAGCAGGATAACGAGTGCGGACGCTTCGGATTCTGGCATGCCCGAGTCTTGCGAAACCCCGGCGGACTTGAGAAGTCCCAAATCCACGGACTATGTCTCACCGGCCATCGCCCTGACATGCGCCAGCGCGGCGGACGCCAGACCTGGCGGATTGTAGCCGCCTTCCAGTGACGAGACGATCCGCCCGGCGCTCCATTTTTCCGCCAGCACCACGCAACGCCGGGTCATTTCCGCGAACGTCTCGTCCGTCCATTGAAGGCCGCCGATCGGGTCGTCCACCCGCGCGTCGAAGCCGGCGGAAATCAACAGGAAGTCCGGCTGGAAGGCGTTCACCGCCGGCTCCAGCTGCGCGTGCCATTCCCGCAGCGCGAGATTGCCGTCCGAGTTGGCGAGCAGCGGGATATTCAGGTTCCCGCCCTCGCCCGCTCCCTGTCCGTGCTCCGAGGCGTCGCCGGTGTATGGATAGATATTCTCCTCGTGCAGCGAAATGTAGAGCACCGTGGGGTCTTCGAGGAAAATCGCCTCGGTCCCGTTGCCGTGGTGCACGTCCCAATCAATGATCGCGATCCTCCGCAGCCCGTGGCGCGACTGGAGATAGCACGCGGCGACGGCCACATGGTTGAAAATGCAGAACCCCATCCCGCGCGTCGCCGTGGCGTGGTGGCCCGGCGGACGCACCGCGCAGAACGCCGATGACACGTCCCCCCGCATCACCGAGTCCACCGCTTCCAACACCGCACCGGTCGCCTCCAGCGCGACATCGTAGCTCTCCTCGCAGATCGCCGTGTCGCCCGTGCGCAGGCGGTCCGCGAACGTCTCCACGTCTCGATAGACCAGATCGTGATAGTTGTGATCATGGGCCAGCAACACCTCGGAGACCAAGGCCCGCCGCCGCGGCAGCCTGACAAACTCCGGCGGCAAGGTCGCCAGCGCGGCCTCCAGCACCCGGTAGCGCTCCGCCGATTCCGGGTGGCCGGGGCCGGTGTCGTGCCGCTCGTAACAAGGGTCGTAATGAACGCCCACCGTCTTGTTGCCCCGTATCATCATTTGGTCTTCTGGCCGTTTTCCGCAATCCCGGGATTTGAGTCAACCCACATTCCAGAATCAGAGTCAACGTGTCAAACTTGGTGGTGCCCTTGCGGCCAAGTTTTGTCGGTGCGGGCCATCCCCACACGGGTGGGGAAATCGTAAGTAGTCCAGCCCTTTAGCGCGTCTTCGTCGGCATCCCCGCGTGAGTGGACTGGGTTTCAATCCGCGCCCCTCTTGCGAAGGGAGACCTCCCCACCGCCGTGCTCCAGGAGCCGAGCTGGCAGTTTCAACCTGCTGCCGATCCCCCGCGTTAACCGCCTCAATCTCTTTGGAATCACGGGTGCTGCGACCCTCAACTCTTCATCACTCCCAACAGCTCCTTCAAACTCAGCACACGCGGAAAGGCCGATGTTCTTCCCAATGATCCGGACTTTCGATAACTCCGCCCCGATTCAAACTCCTGCAGCACCTTTTGGAGCTCCGGCCCGTTTTATTCCTGCCCCTTATACGCCTGATCTTCTTCAACTTCAAAGACTGCATAAATCTCCCCCTTGCCTTTGGGGTAACCAAGCCGTTCAAGCTCTTCAGCGGTGAAAACCTTGTAGCCCGGGGTTTTCAGTCCAAACAGCCCCGGCTCCACAAAATTATCATCCGATCTAAATAGCACATGCCGCGTCGTCGCCGGCTCGGGCGGAACCCGGAATGATCCAATGCGCTGACCCAGCCGGACGACCGCGAGACTGCGTTTCAACGACCACATACGATGCGCCTCTGTTTTGTGCCAAGCCACCACCACATGATGCTCTGCCGGAGGCAATGCGCGATTCGTGTCGCTCATCTCATCCAGCTCTCCAAGTTTGAGCCCGCCGTAGGTCACGGGATCTTCCTTGAGCGTGTAGGACTCCGCCGCATGGAACGTCGCCCGTTCCCGTGCCGTGGTCCGGTTGGATAGATGCTCGATCACCGTATCCAGAAACGTTGCCAAGTTGTCCAGCCCCGCGGCAGTTCCATCCTTGCGGGGACGGATCGCGCATGCCCCCAAGCCCGGCAGCACCTCGTGAAAGCCGGTGAATTCCTCGTAACGCCTGACCTCTCCGGCATCACCGGGATATAACACATAAGCACCTGCCGTGCGCCGGATGGCATCGCGGTAGGCGTGCATTTTGAGGAGATCGGCATACTTCGCGGAGCTGGGCTTTCCGCCAGCCGATTCGGCACGGTCCTGAATCACCTCGTCGTCCGTGTCGCAGCCGAGCATCTCCGTCAGATTCTCCACCCGATATTTCGCATCGAAGTGGACGTGAACCATCGCCTCAGTCGCACGCTTCGGCAGAGTCTCTGTCGAACTCCGCAGGCCAAATGCTGATCGTATAATCCGGTTGCACGCCACGCGTCCAGCTTCCGCCGTTCTTATGGTTCTGGTCCCGGTTGAACTTCTTGTTGAAATGAAACTCCGCGTTCAACGGGCGTCGGGCCTTCTCGGACCACACTCCGCCGATCGGCGTATGAAGCTCGATGCCGCGCTCCAACTTCAATCGGGGCAATCCGGCATCCTGCTCCACCAGGATCGAGTGCAACGCTTTCCCGCAGTCGAACTTCGAGCGGAACAGCGCCTCAAGTTGGAAAAACAGCCAATACTCATACAGCGTCGCCACATTCCTCGCGCCGCCCTGCCAGACTTCATGGCCCCCAGCCCAGGCGAGCTGAGCTCCCACATGAAACTGCAACCACACATGGAGCAATTCCCGGTAACCCGCCTCCCGTTGCAACACCGGGCTGCCTAGCGGCAAAAGCTCGGTTCGTGAAACATCGGGTAGAAAGCCGCGTCCCAGCAAGGCATCCAGTCTCCCGCGCAAGCGGGCGACATCGCGCAACAACCTCACAGTGTTCGGTTTTGCCGCGTCCACCGGGTTCCGTCCCAGCATTCCCGCCACCTCCGCCAGAAAGTCGCGGAAATCCACCAGCACCATCTTGACGAACCGATTCTCCGCCGTGTCGAGGAAGTCCGTGCGCTTGGAGACCTGGATGCGGGCCGGCAAGGACGACAGCTTCGGATGGATTCCCCGCAAGGGATGAGCTGCATGCAAGGCGACCCGATCACCCACCTTGGAGATTTGTCGGGCGAAGTCCTTGCCTGCTTTAAATGGATGGGAAATGGGTTGTTCCCTCCGCTCGTCTTCCAGCAGGCGATGGGGGTTACGCAACACCTCATCCACCGCTCCACGAAAATTCGAGGACTCCAGCGTGTGGCGGAGGAACTCCAACTGCTGCCCCGGCACCTCAGGATTTTTCTGCCGGGCGGCGGAAAGCCGCAGGCGGCTGGGCGCCCGGCTGTCCAGCAGCAGGCCCGCGCACTTTCCAGCGATGTGCTCCAGCATTCCCTGATAGTGCTCCCGATAATTCAGCTTCACCGACCGCACCTCCACCGCGCCTCTGGCCACCGGAGTGGAATCGTCTTCACGCACCACCTCAGTGCCCAACATTGGGGGCATGAGCGGGCGTGGATTTCAGCAAGACGCGCCAAGGCGTGCACCCGGGTGAGCGTGGAGTCCTGGTGCCTTTTCAACCAGCGCCCGCCTCACGCGCTCACAACCCGCTCAGGACGAGTATTTTCCAATCTGGTATTGGACCCCGTTGCGCCCCTGTTCGCAGCTGAACAATAATTGGCAATGCGCGGCGGACGGGTGTATGTTCAAAAGCTCGTAATCCGTCCCGCGGAGCTCCCTGTGGTTGAAAATACTGATCCGCTTCCGGGCGTTTTACGGGCACTGCCCTGTGAAATTTAACCTTGTAAACGGTCATGAAACGCAAGCCATCCCCCTCAACTCCCCGTGGTCACGCCATGGTCTCCCTGCTCGCCCTCGTGGGTGCCGGCGCGATCGCGCTCGGATTCTCCAGCTGGCTTTGGAGCTGGCCGCTGGCGCTCTCCACCACCAATCACGAGGTCGTCTCCCTCAACCTCAACGACGCCGCGCTCGTCCGCGAGCCGAAGCTCTCCGCGAGCTTCGCGCCGGTCGTCGAGCGGGTCGCCCCGAGCGTGGTCAACGTGTTCTCCACCAAGATGGTGCGCAATCCCTTCGGCCGCGACTTGCGACCGCTGTTTGACGACCCGCTTTTCCGCCGCTTCTTCGGTGACCAGTTCGATGAAGAATCTCCGCGCCAAATGCCGCGCATGCAAAAACAGCAAAGCCTCGGCTCCGGCGTGATCGTCAGCAAGGACGGCCACATCCTCACCAACAACCACGTCGTGGATGGCGCGGACGAGGTCAAGGTGGCGCTGCTAGGCGACAAGCGCGAGTTCACCGCCAAGGTCGTCGGCCGCGACCCGAAGACCGACATCGCCGTGCTCAAGATCGACGCCGGAGACCTGCCGCCGCTCACCCTCGCCGCCAGCGACAAGGTGGCCGTGGGCGACGTCGTGCTCGCCGTCGGCAATCCCTTCGGCATCGGCCAGACCGTGACCATGGGCATCGTCAGTGCGACCCGTCGCGGCGGCATGGGCATCGAGGAATACGAGGATTTCATCCAGACCGACGCCTCGATCAATCCCGGCAACTCCGGCGGCGCGCTGGTCGATACCGACGGGCGGTTAGTCGGCATC
>JBFZFJ010000277.1:0-6335 GCA_041306405.1 Verrucomicrobiales bacterium
GTTGCTAACCGTCGTCCAATTCAGTCCCAAAGCCGAGCTCCGGACCGCCGCCGAGGAGGCCGCCACCGCCATCCTCAAGAAGAGCGGCAAGCGCGGCGACCTGGACAAGCTCATTGCCAAAGCGCTGGAAGCCACCTCCGAAAAAAGCACCCGAGAGCCGCTGCTCCGCTTGCAAGCCGTCGGGCGCTAACACCTGTGTTTCAGCGGGGTGAATACACCACCACCGGCCCCACGCCGGCACCCTGCACCCGCCGCAGTTTTTCCACGGCCTTCCGCAATGCGTCGGCCGCGGCCACCGCTTCCTCCATCGTGTTGAGCCGGGAAAAACTGATCCGCAAACTACTTTTCGCCCGCGCCTCAGGGATGCCCATCGCGCGCTGCACGTGGGAAGGCCGCTGCTTGCCGGTCATGCAAGCGGACCCCGCGGAACAAGCGACTCCCGCTTCATCGAGAAGAATCAGCAAGCCCGCCGCATCGCATTGGTCGAACGAAAGATGACTGGTGTTAGGAAGCCGGTGGGCGAGGTCGCCATTGACCGTGACACCGGAAATCTCCGCCAGCACCCTGGACTCGAACGCGTCGCGCATCGCTCCGACGGACTCCTTCGCGGCCCGCGCCAGCCATGCCGCCGCGGCTCCCATGCCCACGATGCCCGCCGTGTTCTCCGTGCCGCTGCGCCGCCCCGCCTCCTGCCCGCCACCGTGCAGAAGCGGCGCGAAGCGCAAACCCTCGCGCACAAAAAGCGCACCCACGCCCTTCGGCCCGTGAAATTTGTGTGCCGACAAGGAAAGCAGGTCCACGCCCAGATCCCGCACGTCCATCGGGATTTTCCCAGTCGCCTGGACCGCGTCCGAATGCACCGGCACTCCCCGCTCGCGGGCCAGCTCCGCGGCTTCGCGCAGCGGTTGGATGACCCCCGTTTCATTATTAGCCGCCATCAGCGAGACAAAAGCGGCTCCGTCCAAGGCCCTTGCGAACGCCGCCATTTCCAGACGTCCGCCGGAGTCCACGGGTGCCTGCACCCGGCTCCTCGTTAGAGTTTCCGCAAAGCGCAGCACCGCGCTGTGCTCGATGGCGGAAACCACCGCAGTCCCCTGCCCCGCCAAGCGATCCAGCGAGTGAAGCGCGGTGTTCACGCTCTCCGTGCCGCCGCCGGTGAAGACGATTTCCCCGGGCTCCGCGCCGATCAACTCCGCCACCTGCCCGCGGGCCTGGTCGATCGCCCGCCGCGCCAGTTTCGCCGCCGCATAGCTGCCGGATGGATTCGCAAACCCGTCCCGCAACCAGGGCAACATCGCCTCCAACACTTCCGGCGGAAGCGGCGTGGTCGCGTTGGCATCCAGATAAATCACGGCCGCAGCATCCTTCCGCGCGTCCCCGATATCAACCCGGAAAACCGCCATCCTCAGAACCGTCCCGCCGCGCGGAACGAGGCGATCGCCTCGTTCGTCCGGCGAAGCAACTCGTCGCCCCAGGTCGCCGCATAACGCAACCACTCCATCGCGAATTCCCGGGTGTTCTGCCACGGCGAATCTCCCGCCACGCACAGCAAGCCGGCCAGGACCAGCAGGTTTGCCAGATAAATCACGGTCAGCGAGAGGAAGGTGCCGTTTTCCTTCAAGTCCGGCTGATCGCGCGGAATCATCCACAAGGTCCAGACCATGTGGAAGGTCCAGGTGATGCCCATCACCGCGTAAAGCAGGCGGTCCCATTCCTGCGAAAGCCCGGCGAAATGCCGCACCACCGCGTAAAGCACCGCGCACACCACCGACCAGAACGGCACGAAATAAGGCGACAGCGCGATGATCAGGTTTGTCTTGTTGGTCGTGATGTAGCCGCCGCTCGTGCTGACGTGGAAATCCGTCACTTTACCTCGATAGAGCACCACGAACAACGCATGCGTCAGCTCATGGCCGAGCACGTAGAGATACAGGAAAAACGACTGCAACAAGCCGGACCAAAACCAGCCGACCATCACCAGCGCGCCCGTCGCGAAATACCAGAACTCCGCCGTCTTCCAGAAATCCTGATCCACCGCAGCCTGTGAGAATCTGGATAGAAACGTCCAGCTCGTCACCCAGCACAGCGGCAAAAGCATCAAGGCCAGGCTCCACCGCATCAGCCGCTTCAGCCACTCGGCGGACTCCATCTCGTCGTCGAACTCGGCCTCCGCGACCGCGGCCCACACGAACTTCTCGCCGCGCTTCCCACTCCGCCGGTTCGCCTGCTCGTGCGCCCGCCGGTTCGCCGAACTGAGCACCTCCGCAAAGGAAATCCGCGTCCGCCGCTGATTTTTCAACGGGCGCTTGGCAGAGTATTTAGGACGGCGCTTTTTCACGATGCGGGATGCAGTCCCGGAAATTATTTCGTAGATCTTAACAAATCAAGCCAGATCCCCGTCAATTGCACCCCCCGCTTCCAAACCCGACCGCAGCAACAAGAGGGAAACGGGAACCCAACGAGGACGAGACGGCCGGCTCAAGCAGCTTTGGAAGGCGCGCCTGCCACTCTCAATTAAACGCCGCTTAACTCCGTGCCGTCCCCGCCCCTTCACGCCTGAAAATTTCCGCTCCCCGCAGGATACAGCTTGGACCCGCGCCCGGTTTTGTCCATCTTCCGCCCCGCCATGTCATTTCCCGGTACTTACACCGCTCTCATCACCCCTTTTCGCGACGGCGAAATCGACGTTCCCGCCTTCCAATCCCTGATCGAGCGCCAGATCGCCGCCGGGATCGACGGCATCGTGCCCGTCGGCACCACCGGGGAATCCCCCACCCTCGACACGGATGAACACATCGAGGTGATCCGCCTCGCCGTGGAATTCGCCGCCGGCCGCTGCCAGGTCGTCGCCGGCAGCGGGGCCAACGCCACCGCCGAGGCCATCGAACTCACCGAAGCCGCAGAAGCCCTCGGCGCAACCGGTTCGCTGCAAGTCTGCCCGTATTACAACAAGCCCTCACAGGAAGGACTTTACCTCCATTTCAAGGCGATCGCCGAATCCACCAACCTGCCGATCATGCTCTACAGCGTGCCCGGCCGTTCCTCGATCGAGATCGCCCCGGAGACCGCCGCCCGCCTTGCCGCGGATTGCCCGACCATCGTCGCCATCAAGGAAGCTGGCGGCTCGGTGGACCGCATCAACCAACTCGTGCAGGCGCTGCCCGCCGATTTCGGCATCCTCTGCGGTGACGATCCCCTCACCTTGCCCTTCGTTTCCTGCGGTGCCACCGGACTGGTCTCGGTCGCCTCCAACCTGATTCCGGAAATCATCGTCCAGCTCGTCAAAGCCTGCCTCAGCGGAAATTTCCCCGAAGCGCTCGCCCTGCAAAAGCAATACTACCCGCTCATGCGCGGCCTGATGTCGCTCGACGTCAACCCGGTCCCGATCAAAACCGCCGTCGCCCTGCAAGGCCACTGCCTGCCAGATCTGCGCCTCCCGCTCGCTCCGTTGAGCGATGCCAACACCGCCAGCCTCGCCAACCTCCTCAAGTCCTACCACCTTCTTCCTTCATAAATTTCTTCACTTCGACGTTCGATGTTGAACGTTCGATGTTCGATGTTCCCACTCCCACATACAATGTCATCACCCAAACTCTTCGCTCCCGGTCCCGTCGATGTTTCGCAAGAAACCTTCGCCGCCATGTCGCAAACCATGATTGGCCACCGCGGCAAGGATTTCGAGGAACTCTACGCCTCGACCCAGCCCGGCCTTCAGGAAATCTTCGGCACCGCCCGCCCCGTGTTCCTCTCCACCTCGTCCGCCTGGGGCGTGATGGAAGGCGCGCTGCGCAACCTCGCCAAAAAGAAAGTGCTCTGCCTTTGCTGCGGCGCGTTCTCCGACAAATGGCTCGATGTCGCAAAAAAATGCGGCTTCGAAGCGGAAGCCGTGCAGGTCGAGTGGGGCCAAGCCATCGACCCTGAAGCCGTCCGCGCCAAGCTCGCGGAAGGCGGATTCGACACCGTCACCTTCATCCACTCGGAAACCTCCACCGGCGTGCTCAACGACCTCGAAGGCGTGTGCAAAGTCGTGAAATCCTTCCCGGACACCATGCTCATCGTGGACAGCGTCTCCTCGCTCTCCACCGTGCCGATGGACATGGACGCCCACAACATCGACGTCATGTTAGCCGGTGTCCAGAAGGCGCTCGCGCTGCCTCCGGGCCTCGCCGTGTTCGCCGTTTCCGAAGCCGGCATGGAGCGCGCCAAGAGCAATCCTAACCGCGGTTACTATTTCGACTTCGTCGAGTTCGCCAAGAACGCCGCCGTCAACAACACGCCTTCCACCCCGGCCATTTCCATCATCTTCGGCCTCCAATACATGCTCGGAGAAATCGCCAAGGAAGGCTTCGCCGCCCGCCAGGCGCGCCATGCCAAGACCAACGCGATGATCGCCGCCTGGGGCGCGAGACACGGTTTCGAACTCTTCGCGCCGGAAGGCCGCCGATCGTTCGCACTGACGTGCTTCAAAACACCGGAAGGCTTCGACCTCTCCGGCTTCATCAAGAACCTGAAGGCCAAGCACAACTTCCTCATCAACGGCGGTTACGGCAAAATCAAAGGCACCACCTTCCGCATCTCCAACATGGGCAACGAAACCGAAGCCACCATGCAGGAACTCATCGACGCGATGGACGACGTGCTCGGCTGAGCCGCTCCGCATTTTCCATCAAAAGCCCCGCTTGTTCTCAGGCGGGGCTTTTTTGTGATACAGGTGCCACGGAAATCCGGTAGCTCTGAAACCGGCTGAGACAGCCGGAACACATTGATTCACTTCCCAGTCATCATGAAACCACTCGCGTCCATCGCGGTCACGCTCCTCGGCATCGGCAGCGCCCTTGCGGCCACGGACTTGTGGGACCTGCCGCCGCTGCGCTACTCGGAGACCGCCTCCAACGATCCGATCGCCAAACTCGCCGGAGAACTGGCGAAGGGGGAGCGGAAAGTCGATGGCACCACGCCGTTGGAGAAACTCCGCTTCGTGTTGAAGCTGCTCGAAATCCCCGAGGAATCCCAAATCCTCGTGTTTTCGAAAACCAGCAAACAGAATCCGCTGATTCATCCGGGAAATCCGCGCTGCCTGTTTTTCAACGAGAATTCCTACGTCGGCTACGTCCCCGGCGGCGACATGGAGGTCATCACTCATGATCCCCTGCTCGGTTCCGTCTATTACCTCATCGGGACCGACGGCTCCGAACCCGCGTTGCAAATCAGTCGCGACAACTCGGACTGCCTGTCCTGCCACGGCACGGCGCGTACGGAATCGATCCCCGGCATGCTGGTGCGGTCGGTGTTTCCGGATGAGAACGGCCAGCCGCTCTTGTCGCTGGGCACCTTTCTAACTGACAACTCCAGCCCGATCCCCGAGCGGTGGGGCGGCTACTACGTGACGGGCCGCAGTTCGCTCCCCCATCTGGGAAACCGGACTTACAAGGAATCCGACGGCCGCGAGCTGCCGCAGGAATCCCCGGAACTGATGACGCTCGCCGGCAAGATCGACCTGTCCCGCTATCTCCGCCCGACCAGCGACATCGTGTCCTTGATGGTGCTCGAGCACCAATGCCAGCTCCACAACCAGCTCATCGCCGCCGGCATGAACTACCGCCGCAGCCACTGGCTCCAGAAATCGCTCGACCCTGCGGTCGATCCCGACGCGGGCCTGACCGGCAAGCACGCCGACGAAACCGCCCGCAAAATCGTGGACTTGCTGCTCTTTGAAAACGAGGCGGATCCCGGTGAAAACGGTGTGGAGGGCGACCCCGCCTTCCAAGACGCGTTCACCCGCCGCTTTCCCAAATCCCGCGACGGCCGCTCGCTTGCGGACTTTCAGTTAGGCACGCGGCTTTTCAAACACCGCTGCTCTTACATGATCTACTCGAAGACCTTCGAAGCGCTCCCCGCACGGATCAAATCCGCGGTGATCGCGCGTCTGCACCGCGTCCTCGAAAGCGAGCCGGCCGAAGGAAACCATCCCGCGATCAAAGCGAGCGAGCGTCGCAAAATCGCCACGATCCTTCAGGAAACCCTGCCCGCCTGGAGCGCGGAATAACCGCACGGAATCACCACCTCCCGAGCACCGCCGCGACGGTGAGCGCGGTGGACTCGCCGGCGCGGATGAGCTTCTTCCCGACCAACGCATCCGGAAAAACAGCTTCGAGGCAGGGCGCGGCGGCGGCGGCGTTCGCGAGGACGGCGCGGTCCGAAATGGCGATCGAGCCCTGGCAGATTTTCCCGCCCCAGGGATCGATGTAACTCACCGGGAACGAGCGGGCGTTCTTTTCGAGCTTCCGCGGAGCTACGGTGAGAGTGACGAAGTGGGCGTCGAGCACGACCCATGC
>JBFZFJ010000278.1:0-4292 GCA_041306405.1 Verrucomicrobiales bacterium
TACCATGACTTACCAAACACCGACGTCTGAAATGCTCCGCATGAACGAGTCCGATCCGGGCAACTGATTCAAACCGTCGCTCTCGTTCGCGACATCACCACTTTTTCAACCACACTTCACGCATCATGGCATCCTCTTTTCTCCCGAAACCTTTCGCCCACCACTACGAAATCGCCCCGGAATACGCCAAAAGCGCCGTCTATTTCTCCTGCGAGTTCGCCATCGACCAGAGCTTCAAAATCTACTCCGGCGGCCTCGGCTTCCTCGCCGGCTCGCACATGCGCGCCGCGGCCGACCTCCGGCAAAACCTCTGCGGCATCGGCATCCTCTGGACCTACGGCTACTACAACCAGGCCCGCGGCGAGGACCGCGAGCTGGCCATCCAGTTCCGCAAAAAGGAATACGCCTTCCTCCAGGACACCGGCATCCGCTTCACCGTGCCCGTCCACGGCCACCTCGTCTGGGTGAAAGCCATGTTCCTGCCGGGCGACATCTTCAACACCGTGCCGATGTTCTTCCTCAGCACCGACGTCGAGGAAAACGACAGCCTCTCCCGCGCCATCACCCACCGGCTTTACGACCACGACCACCTCCGCCGGATCGCCCAATACATCATCCTCGGAGCCGGCGGCGCCCGCCTGCTCGACGAGCTCGGCGTGGACCCGTCCATCTGGCACCTCAACGAAGCCCACGGCCTTTCCGCCGCCTTCCACCTTTACGAAAAACACCGCAGCCTCGAGGAGGTGAAAAAGCGCCTCGTCTTCACCACCCACACGCCCGAGGAGGCCGGAAATGAAAAGCACGGCTTCCACCTGCTCCGCGACTTCTCGTTCTTCGGCGGCGTCCCGGAAGAAGAAGTCCGCGAAATCACCGGCATCGAGGGCGACGAGTTCAACCACTCGCTTGCCGCCCTCCGCCTCGCCCGCATCGCCAACGGCGTCTCCAAACTCCACGGCGAGGTCTCCCGCCAGATGTGGAAGGACTATCCGGACATCTGCGAGATCACCCACGTCACCAACGCCCAGAACAAGAAATACTGGGCTGACCACGGCCTCGAACACGCCCGCCTCCGCGGCGACATCGTCGAGCTCAAACACCGCAAGCGCGAGCTCAAGGAGAGGCTCTTCCGCGTCGTCGCCGATCAGACGGGCAAGCTCTTCAAGCCCGACGTGCTCACCATCGTCTGGGCGCGCCGCTTCGCCGGCTACAAGCGCCCGGACCTCATCGCCCGCGACATCCGCCTCTTCCGCGAGCTGCTCCAGAACAACAAATACCCCGTCCAGGTGATCTGGGCCGGCAAGCCCTATCCGTTCGACTACTCCGCCATCGACACCTTCAACCACCTCATCCGGGTCACCAAGGACTATCCGAACGCCACCGTCCTCGTCGGCTACGAGCTCGAGCTCTCGCGCTTCCTCAAAAACGGCTCCGACATCTGGCTCAACAACCCGGTCGTCACCCGCGAAGCCTCCGGCACCTCCGGCATGACCGCCGCCATGAATGGCTCCGTCAACCTATCCACCTACGACGGCTGGGTCTGCGAATTCGCCCAAGACGGCAAGAACTCCTTCATCATCCCGCCCGCCGATCCGTCTCTCAGCCACGAGGACCGCGACCGCCACGACCTGCTCGGCTTCTATGAAGCGATGCACGAGAAAATCCTCCCCCTCTACTACGACCGCCCCGATGAGTGGAACAACATCGTCCTCAACTCCATGAACGACGTCGTCCCCTTCTTCGACGCCGACCGCATGGTGGACGAATATTACAAGAAAATCTATCGCTGAGGCTCAGTTCGAGGTCGAGGCGTTTGGCCTCCTTGCAGGCATGGACGAAAAGCGCCGTCCACTCCGGCGAACCGAATGCCGGCGCTTTGTGGAGGACTGCGGAAACCCGTTTCGAGATCAGCGGCCCGCAGCGAAGGGTGGATGATGGCCGCGGCAAGGATGACGAGGAGCGGGAGCTGTTTCATGCGGAAGAAAATACGCGGTTTCGAAGTCAAAATTTACAATCCGGCAGTGTTGACGCCCCGACAGACGCCGCCGGGCCTCCTTCAAGCCACCGTGGCAGGCTGGAAAACAAAACGCCCGGCTGCGACGAGGCGGCCAGGCGTTTGGGTGAAATTCGGGGAAATGGACTGGATCAGTCGAGTTTCGGCTTCCCGACGCGACGCACGGCGCCGAAGCGTTTTTGGAATTTGTCGATGCGTCCCTCGGTGTCCACGAACTGGGCCAGTCCGGTGAAGAACGGATGCGAGTCGGACGTGATGCCGATCGAGATGATACTGTGTTCGACGCCGTCGATAACTTCCTTTTTCTCGGAGGTCTTGGTCGAGCGGCTGACGAAGCGCTTGCCGGTGGTCATGTCAACGAAGACGACCGGATTGTATTTTGGATGCAGGTCCTTTTTCATGGGAATGGAATTTCCACCACGTTACCGACGCGGCGGGGCGCGGAGAATGGCGAAAAACGAAGGCCTGTCAAGCGGGCATCTCCTGTCCTTGCCCATCTTGTCGAACATCTGGCGGAAATCCTGGAAGCGCGGGACGTCGTGAAACATCTTGAGGATGGCCTGCGTGTGTGGCGCGCCCATGTCGGTGTCACACAGCGCGACGATGTTGGCGAGGCCGGTCTTGTGCAGCTCCCTGATGACTTCCGCCCCGCGGTTGCCGATGCCGCAGCAGGCGAGATTGACTTTTTCCCCGGCGGCGGCCTTCGCGCCGAGGGCCAGCCGGGGTGCCAGGAAAGCGGCGGTTCCGGCGGTGAGGGCGCTCTTGACGAACGCGCGGCGTGGCATGGCTGCGGCGAACCGCGGACCTGTTTGGATGGATTTCATGTGTTTCGGGGTAGGGGCTTGGTTGAGCCACTCCATGGCGGTCTTCCGCGGACGGAAAACTGCGGGCGCGATCCGCGGATTCTTTCCTTCCTGTTCTATCAACTCAAGCGGGAAACCGGGGTCGTCGTCATCGTGAGCAGCCTGTCCTGTTTCAGATCCGCCTTGTCCCAGCCCCGCCAAAGCAAATTCCTTGGAAGCAGTCGCCTCTCCCTGCTGATTTTTGAAAGAACGGCCTCGGATCAGGTTTACTTGGATGAGTTCGTTATGAAACCATTGCCCTTCTCCCTTGCCGCCCTCGCCATTATTTTCTCCGCTGCCAGCCCGCTGTGTGCGGAAATCCCCATCAAGTCGGGCGAGAAGGTCGCCTTCCTCGGTGACTCGATCACCCAGGGCGGGCAGAGCAGTGCCGGCGGCTACGTGCAACTGATCGGCAGCGGCTTGGCCGCCAATGGCGTGAAGATCGAAATCATCGGCGCGGGCATCAGCGGGCACAAATCCAACCAAATGCTCGAGCGCCTGGAGCGCGACGTCCTGAGTAAAAACCCGGATTGGATGACCTTGAGCTGCGGCGTCAACGACGTCTGGCACGGGGCCAAGGGGGTGGCGCTGCCGGACTATCAGAAAAACATCACCGAGATCGTCGACAAGGCCCAAGCGGCCAAGGTGAAGGTGATCATCCTGACGTCCACGATGATCCGTGAGGACCCGGCCAACGCCGAGAACCAGAAACTCATTGCCTATAACGACTTCCTCCGCGCCCTGGCCAAAGAGAAGAAGTGCCATCTCGCCGACCTCAACGCCGACATGCAGGCCGCGTTGATCGAGGCGGCCAAGACCGAGCAGAAGTCCGCCAAGGGCAACTACCTGACGAGCGACGGAGTGCATATGGCATTGGCCGGCAACCTGATGATGGCGGAGGGGGTGCTCAAGGGCTTGGGGCTGAATGCCGGAGAGCTCGCCAAGGCCAAAGAAGCATGGCTCGACCTCCCGCTGGTCACGGTTTCCGCATCCATGGGCCTGACCCAACGGCAAGCCAAGGAACTCGACAAGTTGGCGAAGGCGCGCCAACTCGATACCGCCGGCCTCCTCAACCAGGAGCTGCGCGAAGTCATCGAGGCCGAGTTGAATGGCAAGGCGCGCTGACATTCCGCCGCCCGCGAGATCGGCTACCCGCTGGAATTCGCCCCTTGTCTATCCAGCCGCCCTTCCATGCATCATCCATCGTATGCGCCATCCTGTCCGCCGATTCGTTTATTTTCCGGCAGTGTTTGCGGCTTGCACCGTTTTTCCCGGGTGTGACAAGCCGCCGGCAACTGAATCCTCGACGACTCAGGCCCAGCCGATCGTGGCGAAGTTGGATTACAACCGGGATATTCAGCCGATCCTCTCCAACTACTGCTACCACTGCCACGGGCCGGACACCGCCACCCGCGAGCCGAAGGCCAAGCCTCTGCGTC
>JBFZFJ010000279.1:0-13827 GCA_041306405.1 Verrucomicrobiales bacterium
CGCCCGCCGTGCCTTGGTCCGGCGATCTTGTCGGCGACTATACCGCCCGTTGCCGGAACGGACTCACCGAACGGCAGATCGGCTGGATCATCGAGGACTTCAAAATCACCGGTTTGGATCAGGGCATCCGCGTCGCCACCCGGCAGGAATACCTCGCCCGGCGGCGGACGCAGCACCGCTGGTATCTCGACGCGCTGGCGGACGGGCTCCACCTAACACCGGAACAATCCGCCCACGCGACCGCCAGGCTTGCCGAGCTGTTCGATCTGGCGAAAGCAGATTTCATCGAAGCCCTCAACGCCGGCCCCCGCCCGTTCGAACACAACGGCAATTGGTATGAGGTCACCGGCATGGAGCCGATCGAACGCCTCGTTTCAGCCAAGCGATGGCTGACCGATGACAACGGACCATCCATGCCGTGGAACCTTTGCCAACTGACCCCCGCGCAGGAGGAAATCACTTGGAAGCAATGGTATGAAACAAAGGCGGACAGGCCGTCCTTCCTATTGCCCAAGCCGGTCTTTCCCGGCGGATACGGCTTTCAGAACCTCGCTCCAGCCAGACTCCTCGCCGCCAACAGCATCCTTCCCTTCCTCGTCGGCCAGGAATTCAAGCCCGCCGCCGACCCGCTCGCCACCCACACCGACGAATCCGCCGCGGACCTCCTTTCCCAAATCCGGACCCTCCACCCGGCGCAGCTCAAAATCCTGTTGTTGCTAGAGCCCGCCATGGCCGTGCAAATCGAGCAGGCATTGGAGCTGACGGCCCGCTGATCCGGCCAGAATGCGACACGGGTGGCGCAAGGTGTTTGGGCCGTGGATAGGGGCACGGACGTCTCGTCCATGGGAAAGGACGAAACGTCCCACTCCCGTGAAAAAGAGGCGATTCGGAGATCGCCACTCCTTGGGTTTTCCGGCAAATCCTCCCGCGTGACCTTGCCCGTCTTTGAAATCGCCGAAGATCTCCGCGCCGCCGTGGCTGCCGGGGAGCGCTCGCGCGTGTTGCTCAAGGCCCCTACCGGCTCGGGGAAATCCACATCCGTGCCGGGGATGCTGGTGGATGCGGGGATTTCCGGACGCATTCTCGTCATCGAGCCGCGGCGGATGGCGGCGCGTTTGCTCGCGGGCTGGGTGGCGAAACAACGCAAGGCGACGCTCGGCAACGAGGTCGGCTACGCGGTGCGCTTCGACACGAAATACCGCGCCGACACGCGGATCATCTATCTGACCGACGGGGTTTTCCAACGCTGGATTCAAGACGACCCGACACTGGAAGGCGTGGGCGCAGTGGTGTTCGACGAGTTCCACGAGCGCCGGCTCGCCGTGGACATCGCCTTGGCACGGTGCCTCGATTTACAGGAAGGCCCGCGGCCCGATCTGCGGGTGGTGGTGATGTCCGCCACGCTGGAAACGGCGGGGCTGGCGGATTACCTCGCGCCTGCGGTCTCACTTGAAGCGGGTGGACGGACGCATCCGGTGCAGGTGCTCTATCGGGCGGACCGGCCGCCGGTGAACGACCGCCGCGGCGGACCGCCACGCGAGACGCCGATCTGGGAGAAGATGGCAAACGTCTGCCGCGAGGCGATGGCGATGCCGGACCCAGGGAACATCCTGATGTTCCTCCCCGGCACGCACGAGATCCGCCGGACGATCGAGCTGTTGGAAAACACCATCGCAAAGGGCTGGGATGTCTATCCGCTGTATTCCGCGCTGCAGCCCGCCGCGCAGGAAGCGGCGATTTCCCCCGGACCGCGCCCGAAAATCATCGTCGCCACCAACGTGGCGGAAACCTCTCTGACTATCGACGGCGTCAGGACGGTGATTGATAGTGGCCTGGCGCGCATTGCGTCCTTCGAGCCGCGCCGCGGGATCAACACGCTGCTCATCAAGAAAATCTCCCGCGCCGCCGCCGAGCAACGCACTGGCCGCGCCGGACGGACGGCGCCGGGCCGGGCGTTCCGCTTGTGGAGCGAGGCCGATCACGCGCGGCGCGCCGAGTTCGAAGCGCCGGAAGTCCACCGCGTGGATCTGGCCGAAGCCGCGCTCCTGCTCAAGGCGGCGGGCGTTTCCGAGGTCCGCGATTTCCGCTGGTTCAACCCGCCGACTGAGGAATCCCTCTCCCGCGCCGAGCGCCTGCTGCACGACCTCGGCGCGCTCGACAGCACGGGAAAGCTCACCGACGAGGGCCGGAAAATGGCGTCGCTGCCGCTGGAGCCGCGGTTCTCGCGGTGGATGTTAGCCGGCTACGAACACGGCTGCGTGGCGGAAACCGCGTTCATCGCGGCGACGGTGCAGGGCGACGGGATCTTCACCAACAAGCGCGGCGGACCGGGCCGCAAGGATTTCATTTTCCCGGACGACGATTCGGATTTCGCCGGCGAATGGCGGGCGTTCGAATCCGCCGAAGCGATGAGCTTCGATCCGCGCCGCTGCGACCAGGTCGGCGTGATGGCGCGCGGCGCGCGCGAGACAGCACAGGGTTTCGACCGGCTGTGTTCGTTGGCGAAGCGCTTTGGTTGGCAATGGCAGTCGGTGGATTTCAAGGGCCGCCGCGAGTCGGTCGGCAAGGCGATGCTCGCGGCGTTCAGCGATCAGTTGGCGATCCGCGTCAGCCAGGGCACGCTGGCTTGCAAGCTGGTGGGAAACCGCAAGGGCAAGCTCGACGAGGATTCCTGCGTGAGAAACGCCCCGGCCTTCGTCGCCGCGGAAATCACCGAGGTCGAAGCGCGGGAAATCATCGTCCACCTGCGCCGCGCCACCGACGTCGATCCGGCGTGGCTGGCCGAGCTTTTTCCCGAGGATCTAGCCATCACCGACGGCGCGGCTTGGGACGAGACCCGCCGCCGGGTGGTTGCCAGGAAGGAAACCCGCTTCCGGGACCTGGTGCTCGAAGCCAAGGAAAGCGACCACGGCGTGAACCTCGACCAGGCCGCCGAACTGCTCGCAGCGCGCGTGCTATCCGGTGAGCTCGATTTGAAAAACTGGGATCATTCCGTCGAGCAATGGACCGCCCGCCTCGCCTCGCTTGGCAAGTGGATGCCGGAGTTGGAAATGCCCGGCTGGACCGACGAGGACCGGACCGACGCGATCGCGCAGATCTGCCACGGCGCGGTCAGTTACAAGGAAATCAAGGAAGCCAACGTCTGGCGCGTGCTGCGCGAGTGGCTCAGCGCCGCCCAGCGCGCGGCGCTGGATTCGTATTGCCCGGAGCGGGTGAATCTGCCGAACGGCCAGTCCGCCAAGATCACTTACGCGTTCGGCATGGACCCGTTCATTTCCGTGCGGGTCTCGCACCTGTTCGGAATCTGGGAGACGCCGATGATCGCCAACGGCCGCGTTCCCCTGGTCGTCCACATTCTCACCCCCGGCCAGAAGCCTTGGCAAATGACCAAGGATCTCAAAGGATTCTGGCAGACCGGCTACGCGCAGATGAAAAAAGAAGTCGCCGGTCGTTATCCCAGACATCCATGGCCGGATGATCCGCGGGCGTGGGTCGCGGCCGGCTCTCCCAGAAAATAATTCCCAACCCTTTCCCTCAATCCCATGTGGCGCATCCTATTCCTGTTCTCCGCTCTTCCCATCGCCGCCGCGCTCATCGCCCGTTGGATGTTCGGGCTGCGAGTGCTGGCGGAAACGGGCAAGCGCCCGTGCCGCTGCGACCTCGGAGCCTGGATGCCCGCACCGGACGACACCGCCGTGATCCACCGCGCCGACGAGTCGGCCGACGTGTTCGGCCGCCAGCTCCGGCTCAAGGCGCTGGCCGAGTGGCGCGTGCGCGATCCGAAATCCGCCAACTCGCGTGAAAACGCCCGGCGCTTCGGCATGGCCGTGCCTCCGCTCAGCGGCATCATCGCGGTCTTCGCGGTGCTGGTGGCGAAGATCCCGATCATCGGCGGCATCTCCGTGCTGCTAGCAGCCACCGCCCTTGCCACCGCGCTCGGTTTGCTTTCGCTCGGCTCCGAGCTCAACGCCATCACTCTGGCAGCCAAAAAACTTCGCCAGGCGAAAAGTTTCCCGCGCCGCGACGACGAGGACGCCGTGATCTGCTGCGCCGTCGCCCACGCTTGGAAGGAAACCCTGCCGCCGATCCTCGGCCTGCTTCAGCGCTGAGACTAGCGGCTTGTCGGAGGAACCTGCGACATCGTCTTGAAGTCGCCGTTTTCGCAGCAGCGGACGAAGCCTTCCGCGTAGCTTTTCAGCTTGTCCCAGCACTGGCGGATTTCCCCGGCTTCCTCCTTGCTCACCGAGTGGTCGTTGGCCGCGGCGGAGATGTGGTTCAACAAATTTGAAAACTGTCCGATGATTTCCTGAGTGGCTGGCAGGACGTGGTCGATCTGATGGCCGCTCACATCCGGGTCTTTTACGAAATGCCCGCCCTGGCGGAGGCACAGCCATTCGACGATGCCGTTGTCGCCGCTCAGGTCGATGATCTGAAGGAGGCGGTCCAGCGGATTGCGACTGCCCGAACCGTCGTCCGAGGGTTTCTCCGCCCATTTGTAAACGAGGGAAAGCGACACTCCCAGGTCCGCGGCAACCGCCTTCGGGCTGGTTTTCCGCAGCGCCCGCTTCAAGACATCATGACTCTCCATGGCGGGAAGCTGACTGGGTCGCGGGCGATTGGAAAGCCCGCAAATCAAAGACCATCGGCGCTTGGCTGGGTTTCCTCAATGATCACCTTCGTCTTCGCCCACTCATCGCCTAGCCGGCGGCCGCGCCCGGGCTTGTCCTCGCGGGTGAGCAGGATGAACAACTCGACGAATGCGAATAACGGAATCGCCAGCACGCCGTTGCGGACGAGCGCGGCTTCCCAGTTTCCGACCAGCGACTCGCCATCAAGCGTCACCGCCCTGAGCTTCATCGCCTTCTTTCCGACACTCTGGCCGCCGAGAAACGGCAGCGAATCGCGGGTCACCAGGTAGGCAATCGCCGCCAGCCAGGCGAGGCGGTCGGCGAATCCGGGCAAGATAAAGGCGAGCCCGATCGCGATGCCCGACGCGACGAGCATGTCTATCACCGCGGCCGTGACGCGGGAGTTGAAGGACGCCAAGCCTGCGGCCGGAGATCCGTCGTCATCGGAATCCTGCGCGTTGCGGATCTTCACCTTCACCGCGGCCTCCGGGGACTCTGCGGCAACAGGAGGTAACGAGGGCGGTGGAACTGACGGCCGCGACAAGTCAGGTGGAGGAATCACCACCGGCTTGCTTTCCCTGTCTGACTTCAATGCTGATTTGATCTCGGTATGCGGGTCCATGTTTGATGGCTCTTCGATAGCACGCCCCGCCGAAAGGTCGAGGCCAATACCGACGGGAGCGGCGGCGGCAAATCGCGGATCAGTCGCCTCGATTCAAACGCAAAACATTCAAACGCAAAACACTTGCGTGAGCGACAAATCCGGGCAAGTTGCCGACATGCTTCGCGTCTTGCTCACCACTCTTCTCCTGGGATTTGTTCCGCTTCGCGCGGCCGAATTGAAAATCGCCGTGCTGCATCCACTTCTCGGGGATCTTGCCCGACAGGTCGGCGGCGGGCAGGTGGAAGTCGTCGATTTGATCGGCCCGAATGGCGACCCTCATCATTTCGAACCCACACCCGAGGATCTCAAAAACGCCGAGGCTGCGACGATCTATCTGGTCGCGGGAATGGGGCTGGAAAGCTATCTGCCGAAGTTGAAGGCGATCATCGCCAACAAGGCGACGCTGGTTGAAGTCGGGGCGACTTTGCCGGCGCTTGAAGGTGCCTGTGATCACGAGGGCCATGATCACGAGCACGAGCATGAAATCGATCCGCATTGGTGGCACTCGATCGATCATTTCCGCCGTGCGACCGGGATCGTCGCCGAAGCCTTCGCCGCGGCCTCGCCTGAGAACGCCGCCGTGTTCCGCAAGAATGCGGACGCCTACCGGAGCCAACTTAACGAGCTTGAGCGTTGGGCAAAGCGCGAGATTTCCAAAATCCCGCGGGACAAGCGCCACCTCGCCACCGCCCACGCGGCTTTCAACTATTTCTGCAAGGAGTTCGGCTTCACGGCGCATCCGGTGCAGGGAATCAACCGCGAACAAATGCCCGGCCCGAAGGAACTGGCGGCGCTGGTGGCCAACTTGAAGAAGAACGAAGTGGTCGCGATCTTCCCGGAGAAGGAGTCGAATCCGAAGATTCTCCAAACGCTGACGAAGGACACGGGAATCAGGCTTGGCGATCCATTGATCGCCGACGGGACGGGTGGTTTGGGCTATGTGGCGATGGTCCGCCACAATGTGGCGGCCATCGTCAAGGGACTGGCACCTTGATCCACATCGCCAGATGGTCCTGCGGGCTATAAGGCTGGGGAAACCTATGGCGACACTTATTGAAAGCAACCTGCGAAGAATCATTTTCTGTATTACCTGGCTTCGCTGCATGTAATACAAATACGCCATGCAAACACTGGTTCTGCGCATCCCCGACGATGTGCTTTTCCCCCACTTTTCTCCCTCCCCGCAATTTCCCCGCAGTTAGCCTTCCGGCAATCCGCCACTCCTTGGGGCCTGTGTCGGCGCGGTGGTGCTTCATGGTCTTGGGCGATTCCGCGAATGCCGCCACCGTAGCGAATGCATTCCAACATTTCGACCACACCCGCTATCTGCTCCACGCGTGGGTGATCATGCCGAATCACGTTCATCTTCTGCTCTCGCTAGATGAGGCCATCGATCTGGGAGAAACCGTCGCCAGCTGGAAACGTTTCACCGCTACTAAGATCAACCTGGTGGATCACAGCTCCGGCCCGGTCTGGCAGAAGGATTACTTCGATCGGTTGATCCGCGATTGGGATCATTTCATGAATGTCGCGCGCCACATTCGGCGCAATCCGATCAAGGCAAAGCTACCGGTCGGGTCGTTCGTCCTCTATGAAGCTCGGTGGGTGGTGCGTTTGCTGTCGTAACAAGAAACGGCGATCTCCGAATCGCCTGTCCATGGGAGGACCATGAAGAGCGGTTCCCTCATCTCATTGGCTGTTCATGGGCATGGCGGATCGGAGTCCGTCACTCCTTGAGTTTCCGGGCCCCGTTCCCCTCACCCGCTTCGGAAATCACACGACTGCGCGATCCAGCTACTTTCCACCCATGGGCAAACGCTTGAGCAAGGAAGAGTCTCCAGATCGACCGCGAGCGCGTCCAGCAGACGCTGGGCATCCTCCTTTTCACCTTCGCCTTCATGATGCTGTTCTACGGCACCCTGTCGGACACCCCCGACTGGGCTTGCTCATCGCGGGATTCTGGTGCACGTCACGTTCATGAAGCCTTACGTGAAGCTCAGTGAGTCGAAGATGTCCGATGGCACGGTTTTCTCCCTGCACAAACACGATGGGAAATTCTACCTGAAATACAATGGCCTCGAACTGATGAGTACGGCCCTGACTCTTTCCGAGGAGCTGCTCGCGGACGTCGGATGCGTGGATCTGCTGGAAGGCAAGGCATCGAGGCCGGATCACCCGCGGATCCTGATTGGCGGGCTGGGGCTCGGATTCACGCTCAAACGGACGCTCGAGCTGGTCGGGCGGCCTGCGACAGTGGAGGTGGCGGAGTTGATGCCGCCCTTGATCGAATGGAACCGGACGTTTCTCGTCGAGCACAACGGCCCGCTATTGGAAGACCCGCGGACCAAAATCACCCAGGGCGACCTGTTTGACATCATCTCCAGCAAAGGCAAGGGAAGCTATGACGCGCTGCTGTTGGACATCGACAACACCCCGGACGACCTGATCACGTCCGGCAACGCGCGGCTCTATTCCGCCGGTTTTCTCGCGAAGATCCGGGACGTGGTGACGCCCAAGGGTCGTGTCGCCTATTGGCTCTCCGAGCCTGCGCCGAAGTTCAAGAAGTGCCTGGTCAATGCAGGCTTTCACGTCGAAGAACACGCGGCCAAGCCACATGAGAGGTCGAAGCGGGCGAGGCATTGCATCTACGTGGCCAGCCGTAGAAATTGATTTCCAAGGAGGCTCCTCGTCCAGAAACGGCCGCTTGCCTGTCGGGTTGAAATGATCCGATAGGTTGGGCGCTCATTTCCCGAGCCACGATTTCTCCGCCGCGGCGATCTTGGTTTCGCTGAGGCCGAAGGCCTGAGGTGCGGGCAGATGAAATGGCTCTGTCCTCTCGGGGGACGCCCGGCTGGTGGTGTTCCAACCGCTTGGCTTTCATCCTCCAAAACCGGCGTTTCCCGGGATTCTTTCCAGTTCGTGCCAGATCCGGGTTGCGGGAAAGGCCGGCATGTGGAACTTAGGGCCCGTCCGACTCACCATGGCAGCCATTCACACCCCGCCCCCTAGCAGCGCCCTTTTCCCCTTCGAGCTCGTCCGCCCGGAACTCGAACGGGTGGAAGTCTCAATCCGCGAACAAGTCCGCGCCTTCGATCCCGCCGTCGAGCCCTACGTCGCCTACATCTGCAACACCTCCGGCAAGCGCATCCGCCCCGCCCTCGCCATCCTCGTCGGCGGCGCGATCGGCGGCGTGACCGACGACCATTTGAAAATCGGCGTCATCCTCGAGCTCATCCACATGGCCACGCTCGTCCACGACGACATCATGGACGGCGCCAACACCCGCCGGATGGTCCCCACCGCCAACGCGAAATGGGGCAACGCCCTCTCCGTCCTGCTCGGCGACGTGCTGTTCTCCCACGCCCTCACCCTCGCCACCGATTTCAACAGCATCGACATCTGCCGCAAGGTCGGCAACGCCGCGCGCGAAGTCTGCCAGGGGGAAATCATCCAGACCCAGCGGCGCTTCGACCTGACCTTCACCAAGGCCGAGTATTTCCGGGTCATCGAGATGAAGACCGGCGCGCTGTTCGCCGCCGCCACCGGGCTGTCCGCAAATCTATCCGGCCTCGATGCCGACGCCGAGGCCCGCCTCTACAGCTACGGCATGAAACTCGGCACCGCCTACCAGATTTACGACGACTGCCTCGACCTCGTCGGCTCGGAAGAAGTCGTCGGCAAGACGCTCCGCACCGACCTGCTCAAGGGCAAGCTCACCCTGCCCATCCTCAACCTGCTGGAAACCGCCTCCGAGGCCCAGCGCATGAAGCTCAACAAGCGCATCCTCGACCAGGAACCGCTCGACCTCCCGATCCTGCTAGGCATCGCCGAATACGAGGGCGCCATCGAGAGCGCCGTGGACACCGCGATGAACCTGCTGGCGGAATGCCGCGAGGATCTCGCGCCGCTCGGGCAATCGATCCACTCCGACGCTCTCGCGCAGATCACCTGGTTCCTCGCCGGGCTGCTGGAGAAATGCCGCAGGTAAAACAAGGGGACGAACGCCTAACCAGGCGAAGGAACGAGACGTCCCCTCCCCTTGTTGGGACCGCCCGCGCGGCCCCCTATTTTCGGCGGGGCTCCTCCTGACGCCGTTGCCGGGCTTGCTCTTGCTGTTGGGCTTGCTCCTGCTGGCGTTGTGCCTGTTCCTGAGCGCGTTGCTGGGCCTGTTCCTGCTGACGTTGGGCCTGCTCCCGAGCACGTTGCTGGGCTTGTTCCTGCTGTTGGGCCTGCTCTTGCTGACGCTGAGCCTGTTCCTGAGCGCGTTGCTGAGCTTGTTCCTGCTGACGTTGCGCTTGTTCCTGTGCGCGTTGCTGGGCTTGCTCCTGTGCACGTTGCGCTTGTTCTTGTGCACGCTGCTGGGCTTGTTCCTGCTGCCGTTGCGATTGTTCCTGTGCGCGTTGTTGCGCTTGTTCCTGAGCACGCTGCTGGGCTTGCTCCTGTGCGCGCTGTTGAGCTTGTTCCTGTGCGCGTTGCTGGGCCTGTTCCTGCTGAAGTTGTTGAGCCTGTTCCTGCTGACGTTGCGCCTGTTCCCGTGCACGTTGCTGGGCTTGTTCTTGAGCGCGTCCCTGGGCTTGCTCCTGTGCACGTTGTTGGGCCTGTTCCTGCTGCTGCTTCATCGCCTCGTTCTGACTATCGCGGGCCTTTTCCGACTCGCGCTGTCTCTCTTGTTGCACCTGCTCCTGCTGCCCGCGCCTCATCACTTCCTTTTCAGCATCGCGCGCTTGTTCCGCATCACGTTGATGCTCCTGTTGCTGCTCCTGCTGGACCCGCTTCATGGCCTCCTTCTCGGCGTCACGCGCCTGCTCGGATTCACGTTGTTTGTCCTGTTGCACTTTCAACGCCTGTTCTTCTTGCCTGCGCTTGACGGCTTCCGCCTGAACTTCACGAGCTTGTTCCGAGTCACGTTGTTTGGCGTCTTGCTGCGCTTGTTCCTTCTGACCGCGATCTTGTTCCGCATCACGTTGTTTCTCCTGCTGCAGTTTCAATGACTGCTCATCTTGGCCGCGCTTGGCGGCTTCCGCCTGAGCGTCAAGTGCTTGTTCTGCTTCCCGCTGCTTCACTTGTTGCAGCGCCTGTTCCTGCTGACCACGCTTCATGGCTTCCTTCTCAGCATTGCTCGCTTGTTCAACTTCAAGTTGTTTCTCCTGTCGCTGTGCCTGCTCTTGTTGACCGCGCTTGATCGCTTCCTTTTCAGCATCGCGCGCTTCTTCCGCATCACGTTGTTTCTCCTGTTGCTGCGCCTGCTCCTGCGGACCGCGCTTGATCGCTTCCTTCTCAGCATCACTCGCCTGCCCGCGCCGGGGCTCATCCTGTTGGAACTTGCCGGCATCGGCCTGACGCGCGGGTTCGGCGTTGGGAACGACGCGGGGTTGATCATTTTCCCGGGGTCTTCTCCGGTCGTTCGGCAATCCCGGAAGCTCCCGACCCTGATCCGGTTGTTGGGGTTGTTGGACAAGTGGCTCCGGGGCGGGCTTTTCGTTTCCATCCGGAACGACCGGGATTTCATTCCGCCCTGACTCGCGCTTGCCAAGATCCGCGGGCTGCGGGCGCTCCAGATTTCCGGCAGCGTCGCGCGCCTCCTGCTGGCGCGGCTGGGTCTCCGCCTGGCGGCGGTTTTCCTGCGAGCGCCGGGCACGGAGTTGGTCCAATTGTTTACGCCCGCCCAACTCCTTGACCGTCTGCTCGGCTTTCCGGCGGCTCTCGTCGCGACTTTCGCGGTAGCGGTTGGCGAGCTCGCTGTTCAGACCTTCGTCGCGTTCGGCTTTGGCGGATTCAATGCGGCCCTTGACCCGGCCGGGCTTGAGGGAATCGTTCCATGCGGCGTCGATGTTAGGAGCTGAAACCACCAACCGATCTCCCTGGACCCGCGGACGCATCGCCAGCGAATCGCGGCTTTGACGGGCATGCTGATCGACCTCAAGGCGATAGAACGGCAGCGACCGGCCGATCCGGTCGGACAGCTTCTTGTATTGCGGCCCGCCGGAAATGATTTGGCGGTCACGGACTTGGATGTGGGTGATGTTGCGGGTTTCCCGGATGAAGGTCACGTTCCGGGAAACCGGCAGACAGTGCCTGTAAACCGGGCTGCCGAAGTTGCGGATTTCGACAAAATTGAACCACAGCGCGCCGATCCCGAACTGGACCTCCACCGTGGAATCCCAGGCATGCCCGCGATAGGCCAGGGTCTCCGGCGGCAGCGGGGCCCAGCCGATATGGCTGTCATTTTCACGCCATGAAACCCAGCTCGGGGCCCACTCGCAGCCCGGCACCCAGATCCAGCCGCGACCTCGGAGCAGGGCCCAGCGGCCGTAGTGATAGGTCGCCCAGCCGAAGGGCTCTTCGGAAATCCAGGTCCAGCCGCGATCACTGCACGCCCAGCGGCCGCGGGAATAGGGACGCCAGTTCGAATCCCGCACCACCACCGGCTGCCAGACGTAGCCGTAGTCCGGCGTCTCGAACCAGGAGCCGTAAGACGACAGCGAATCGTAAAACACCCCGTAGTCCGCCACCGGTTCGCTCTGCTCAGTCGGCTCGAACGCCAAGGCCTCGCGCCCTGCCAGTTCGCGGTCGCGCTCGCTGAGTTGTTGCTGGTGCCGACCGAGATCGTCGTCCTTTTCCTCAAGCGCCGATTGAAACTGCTCGAGCCTGCCCTCGCGGTTGGCCAAGGCCTCCTCGCGCTTGCGGATGGCCTCGTCCTGCGCGGCGGCGGCTTCTCCCTGCCGGCGTTCCAGCTCGGCCCGGTCTTCCTCGATCTGGAGGCGCTCGCGTTCGATCGCGTCGCGCTCGGCCGCCAGTTTCTGATCCTCGAGCTGTTGTTCGAGATCGCGCTGTCGCGCGGCGGCCTCGTTGTTTTTCTGCTCAAGCTCGGCGATTTTTTTGGCGACATCGGGCGATTGCTTGTCACAACCGGATGCCGCGAACATGACCAGTGCGGCGAGAGAAATCAGGGATGGATTCTTCATGGTTTTCGGGAGTCAGGCCGCTTCGACGCGGCTCGCGCGGGAGGCATTCATAAAATTTCGCATCAAGGATTTCCGCCCGCGACCACCTCGAAAACCACCTGCGGCTGGCCGGTCCTGCCGCCCGGGAATTCGCGGCGGGTCACTCGCGCGCCGAGCAATTGCTCGATCATCCGCTGCTCCATCGCGATCGCCCGCGGATAGCGCTCGAAAACCCGCTGCAACGGATTGTGAAACTCTTCGATCCGCAGGCCGCTTTCCGGGTCGTCCACACAGCGGACCAGACAGCCTTCCTTCCCGCGGAGGGCGGCAAGCTTGCCAGCCTTTTCGCCGACCGTCCGCGCCTTGGATAGCAGTGGCTGCCACTTCTCCTGCTGCTTTTGGAAATACTGGAAAAGCAACTTGTCCGGCGCGTTCTCGCCGAAAAGCGTCTTGAGTCCTTCCAGCAACTCGAGCGTGAAATCCGCCCCCGCCTGCGGGAACAGGGCATCCGCCTTGGCACTGAGGCTGTAAAAAATTTCCGGCCGCCCCACCACCGTCCGGGGCACCCGCGAACGATCCAGATAGCCCGCCTTTTTGAGCTCCTCGCAGTGCTGCTTCGCCGCCATGTAACTCACGCCCACCCGCCCGGCCAACTCACTGACAGGCAGGCCGCCGGACAGTTTGAGTTGTTCAAGCACCGCTCGCCACTGCGGTTTGACCAGATCTTGGAATACGGGGAGAAGCATGGCTAAGTGAAATTTCGTTTCATGGCGTAGCGGATTGCTGCGGGTGGATACGGAATAACAGGATGACTTATTCGGAAAATTCCGGCGGCGGGGCGGGATGGTCCGAACCGAGCAGGCGCTCGACTTGCGCGGCGGCTTTCATCTTATGCTCGTCCTTGATGTAGGCGGCGACCGTCCCGAGTGCGGCGACCAGCGCACCCCAATCGTCGCCAAAGCCCGCGCCGGGAATCATGTCCGGGATCAAGTCCGTGGGCAAAACCAGATAGCCCAGCGCGCCGACGATCACGCCCTTCGCCCACGTCGGCGTGTCGCGATCCTGCAAGCAGTAGAAAAGCGTGAGGGCGGTGAGCAGGGTTTTGCGTCCGGCGCGGGCCGCTGCCTTGCGCAAGGTGCGCCACAAACGCGGCGCGGAATACCAGCGTGGTGCGGAGAGCGGGATCGGTAATTGCGGAGGATCTGACATGAGCGGATTGAAAAATAACGGCCGGAACGCCCGCAACATGCCCCGATTTCCCGCACCGGGCAAGGAGAAGCGCCCGCTGGCGACGGATCGGAGAATCCAGCGGTTGCGCCCCGGCCGGCAAGTCGCTAGCGTCGCGGCGTGTCCCGTCCCGTCGATGTCCTCCTGGAATTTCTTGAAGCCGAGCAAGCCCGCGGGGTGACCCACGTGCATCTGGACGACGGCGCGCGCGAGGCCTTGCGCGGGGTTTTCAACTCCGCCAAAGCCAAAAAGGCCGCCCCGGCACCGGCTGCGGAAATCCGCTTGGACCCGCCCCCAGCTCCGGTGGCGGCCGCGAAAATTTCCATCGAGGGCGCGACCCGCGCCGAGCAACTCGACTCCCTGC
>JBFZFJ010000280.1:0-4440 GCA_041306405.1 Verrucomicrobiales bacterium
GACCAGCAAGCGGTCTATAAAGAGCTGCTCATCGAAGGCCGCAAGCGGGTGGACGCCATCGCCGATTCCGGCAACAAGGGCGCGGCGCGGATGCAAATGCTCACCGCGCTGCTCCGGCTCCGCCAGACTTGTTGCGATCTCGCGCTGCTGAAGAACGAGCGGTTCAATCAACTGTTGGTGGTGCGGCGCTCGGCCAAGCTCCAACGCTTGTTGGAGTTGATCGAGGAGGCGGTTAATGGAAATCACAGAATGCTTATTTTCAGCCAGTTCCAGACACAATTAAAGGAAATCGAGAAATGCATTTCCGAGCGTGGCTGGGACAGTTTGCGGCTGGATGGCCAGTCCCGGAACCGCCAACAACTTGTGGATAAGTTCCAGCAACCGAACGGCCCGCCGGTTTTCCTGATCAGTCTCAAGGCTGGCGGCTACGGACTCAATCTCACCGCCGCAGACACGGTGGTGCACTTCGACCCGTGGTGGAATCCGGCGGCGGAGGCCCAGGCGACCGACCGTGCCCACCGGATCGGGCAGACCCGGCCGGTGACGGTTTACCGCCTACTGACCCGTGGCACGGTCGAGGAAAAGGTGGTCCGCCTGCAGGCGAAAAAACGCGAGTTGGCGTCAGCCATCGACGAGGACGGCATCGGCGACGCGGCCGGTTGGAGCATGGAAGATCTGGAGTCGATGCTCTAAATCACCCGCGACCAGAGCACCTTGAGATAGCGCGATTCCGGGTAGTTCGAAAGCGTCGGGTGGTCCGGTCCGGCTCCCGTGCGGTCGAAAGTCTGCAGCCGCTTGTTCCGGCGGTGGGCGGAAGTAATCACGATCTGCTCGAACTCGCCGGCACCGAGCATTCCCGAGCACGAACAGGTCACGAAAAGCCCTTCAGGCGCGACGAGTTGCAGCGCGAGCTTGTTCAAATCGGCATATTTCGCGGTGCCGATGTCGTCCTCGCGGCCGTGGATGAACTTCGGCGGGTCGGCGATGACGAGGTCCCAGGTGCGGCCGTTTTCGATCATCGTCCGCGCCCAGGTGAAGGCGTCGGCGTGGGTGAATTTCACCCGCGCGTTGTTCAAGTTCGCGTTGCGCTTGGCCATCGCGATGGCCGTCTCGTCGAGATCCACGCCGGTCACGTCCTCGGCTCCTGCGAGGGCCGCGGAAATCCCGAAGCCGCCGGTGTAGCAGCAGAGATCCAGCACAGTCCGGCCTTCCGCCAGCGCGCCGAATTTCTTGCGGCTGTCGCGTTGGTCGCAGAAAAATCCGGTCTTATGGCCTTCCGAGAAATCCACCTCGTAGCGCACGCCGTGCTCGCGGATTTTCACCGAGCGCACGTTGTCCGACTCCGCCCCGCCGCGATGCGGGATGCCTTCGATCCGCGCCAAATCCTGATCCACGCCTACAACCACGCGCTTCGTGTCGAAGCATTCGTGGAGCAGCGGCAGCCATTTCGGCAGGCGCTGCCATGCCGCGAGATTGGTGATTTCCACCGACAGCACGTCCGCGAACTTGTCCGCCACGATGCCCGGCATGAAATCGGCGTCGCCGTGGATCGCGCGGTAGCTGTCGGTCTGCGCGTCGAGTTTGAGCACCTCGCGGCGGAGATTCGCCGCGCGGCGGATGGCGTTTTCAAAGAAAGATTCGTCCTCCAGCTCTTCGAGCGAGTGGCTCACCACCCGCAGCGGCATCCGCGATTTCGGGTTCCAGAGGCCCCAGCCGAAAGGCGTGCCTTCCTTCCCCAGCACGAGGACGAATGAACCCGGCGTCGCGTCGCGGGAAACCTCGCCGATCATCTTGGGCCAGATCGACGGATGGAACGTTTGATACTTGAGTTGGACAGTCGGCACGGCGGGAACGAATGCTGAAATCGCCCGCGACTCAAGGAATAAGACCGCCTCGCCCCACTGATCAGACCTCGGATTCAAGATATTTTAACCGCAAATGAACGCAGATGGACACAGCTAAGAAAAGACGGTGATGGTTGAGATTACGACGAATTCCAAGATTTTCACTCTTCCTCATCCCATCTTCCATCTGCGTTCATCTGCGTTCATCTGCGGTTGAAAAAACTCTTCAACTGTAGCGCCCACCTCTTTTCCACAAACCGCGTTTGCCACGCAGCCCGCTTTAGGGAACGGTGCGCCTTTATGAAAATGCACCGCATCCTCGCCGAGGCCGCTTCCACCATCGCCAAGTCCGTCTTCCGCGAGCACAAGGTCCTCGACCACGAACTCGCCGCCGCCTTCGAGGAAAACCCGAAATGGGGCAAGCGCGACCGTAGTTTCATCGCCGAGACCGTCTTCGAAGTCGCCCGCTGGCGCCGCGCGCTTTCCTTCCTCGTCGACAGCGAGGAAACGACCGCCCTCTGCGCTGCCCAGTGGGTCCGCATGGGCTACGAAATCCCGGAATGGTGGGCATACAACGGCAAAACCGCCGAGGAAATGAAAGCCCGCGAAGCCGAGCTCGCCGACCAACCCCGCGCCGTCCGCGAATCCATCCCCGACTGGCTCGACGCCCTCGGTTCTTCCGAACTCGGCGACGCTTGGGACGCCGAACTCGCCGCCCTGAATCAGCGCGCCTCCATTTTCCTCCGCGTCAACACCCTCCGCGCCACCCGTCCGGAAGTCATCGCCTGGCTCGCCAGTTTCCACATCGTTGCCACCGAAGTCCCCGGCCTGCCCGACGCCCTCGTCCTCGCCCCCGGCAAATCCCTGCCCAAAACCCTCCGCCTCGACGGCCGCGTGGAAATCCAGGACGCCGGCTCGCAAATGATCGCCCCGCTCGTCGATCCCCAACCCGGCGAGCGCGTCATCGACGCCTGCTCCGGTGCTGGCGGAAAGTCGCTCCACCTCGCCGCCCTCATGAACGGCGACGGCCGCGTCTTCGGCATGGACATCGATTCGAAAAAACTCGTCGAACTCGACCGCCGCGCCAAACGCGCCAACGCCAACAAGTGCGTGAAATCCAAGGAGATCAACGCCGCCACCACCACCGACTTCGCGGAAGTCGCCGACCGCCTGCTCATCGACGCCCCGTGTTCCGGCCTCGGCACGCTCAAGCGCCAGCCCGACCTGAAATGGCGGCTCAAGCCCGCCGCCATCGACCGCCTCCGCGGCATCCAGGCCGAGTTATTGGACAAATACACCGCCATGCTCAAGCCCGGCGGCCGCCTCGTTTACGCCACCTGCTCCATCCTCCCGTCGGAAAACCGCGCCGCCATCGACAAGCTATTGGCAAAAGGCGGTTTCACGCTGCTCGAAGAAAGTCCCGTCTCGCCCGCCGCCACCGGCTACGACGGTTTCTACGCCGCGGCGTTGGTGAAGGACGCCTGATATCGATTGGGGAGGCGTCTCCCACAATCCGCATTTTTTTCAGCCGCAAAAAGGGTCAAGAGAACGCAAAAAATGAAGATGGGAGAGGTTCGGGGAATCTCCTTGGCAAGGGCGAGCAGGGGGAGGTCAACTACTGGAGTTAGGGACTGGATTCCGTGCTGGTCGATGCCAGCGGGATGATTCACGTGAGCGTTCCGACTACTTCCCCCTCCATGTTCTACCGTGTGCGCGGGACGCCGATGCCCACCGTTGTTCTGGGCATCGAAATCTCCACCGCCAGCGTCAGCCTCAGCGAATCGGGCACTGCGACCTTCGGCGTGCGCCTCACGGCGCAGCCACCCGGCACGACCACCGTGAATGTCTCCAGCGGCGATCTTTCCGCAGCCACAACGGGGCCGGCCGCGCTCACCTTCACCACTGCGAACTGGAACACGCTCCAAACGGTGACGGTCACTGGCACGGCGGATGTGGATCTGACTAATGAATCGGTCACCCTCACGCTTGTATCGTCCGGACTGGCGAGTCGGAGCGTCACGGCCACGGTCATCGACGATGATACGCAAATTATACTGGCTTCAGTGGCTAGCCTCGCCATCGGCGAGGCGGGTTCTGGAAATTTCAGCGTGCATCTGGGGTTCCAGCCGGTTGCGAACGTCACGGTGACGCTCGAGAGTTCGAATTCCGCCAAGGCCAACGCGGGGCCGCTCACGCTCACTTTCACACCCGTGAATTTCGCCACGCCCCAGACAGTGACGATCACCGGCGTGGCGGACGTGGACCTGGCCAACGAATCGGTTACAGTGACGGCTTCGGCAGCCGGAGCCACCAGCGGGACCGTCGCGGTGTCGGTTGACGACGACGACGTGCAAAGCATCCAAGCTTCTCCTAATCCAATATATAAATGAACTCGAAATCGACAACTTGAGTGTGTGCCTAGCCTTTCAACCGGCCGCGAACGTCACTGTAACGTTCTCCAGCTCCTCACTTGATAGCCGTCGCTCTGAAGGATGCCTTCGTAGTCGGGTCCGAGCCACTCGCTGGCGTGCCGATGCTCGCGACTGGTCTGCCAGTCGAAGATGACGTCGCCGGTGAGGCCGCGGTAAACCCAGAA
>JBFZFJ010000281.1:0-6765 GCA_041306405.1 Verrucomicrobiales bacterium
ACTCCGCCCGCCGATGGCCTCCTCGTTCTCTTTTGACTCCCTGAATCAAGCCCAGCGCGAAGCCGTAGGCGCCCTCGACGGCCCGGTCATGTCGCCCTCCCTTTTCTATCAGAAAACCTGAAAGTGTAACAGGCCGTGCTGACGGACGTGGCAGTCGAACAAATCCTCGCCCCAATCCATGCGATGCCCGTCTTCATGGGTTTCCAAGATACGCCGGATCAGAGCCATCACCTGCCGGTCAGCAATGGTCCTGCCGATGCGTTGCAGCAGGATTTCATGGTCGATGCTCGGGAAATACCGGCGCAGGTCGCACTTGAGGACGTAGGGAAAACGGCGGGGAAATTCCGCGCAGCGGCGCACTCCGGCATGGGTGCCTTTTCCTTTCCGGCAAGCGTAGCTGTCCTCAATGAACTTCTTCTCGAAAATCGGTTCCTGTCGGCACGTCACCGGTGTGCATCGGCAGATAGGTCTGTCGACCGTCTTCGTGGCGCAGCACCAGATGGGAACCGCTCTGGCGGCGTTCTTCAAAACCGGCACGTTTCAGCTCCCGCAGCACTTCTTTCGCCTTGTGCGGCATGTCAGGCGACTTCCACGGTTGCAAGGATCGCCTCAGAGACGGCAGTCACCGGTTCGCCATTGAATCGTTTTTCCTCGTTCCACAAGGCCACTAGATCGCGGGCGGCGTCCAGCGCACCCTCCATACCCTGGCCGTGCGTGGTGAGACCGAGAGAAGGGACGTGGGCATAGTAGTAGCCGGGCAATCCTTCCTCGTCAGGAATCCGTTCGAGCATGACGGGATAGCGCATGGGGGGAAGTTGATTCAAGAAGGGTGGCTTGTCGAGGATGAGCTTGGCGACCGGTGATCGCGGCCACGGCTTTTCAGCCAACCACCGACCATCCGCCCGCATTCGTTGAGCTGGAGCGCGCTGAACTCGAATTGTTTCGGGGGCCAGTAGTTTCCGGTCATTCGCCATGCGGACGGTAGGGCGGATCCGGCCCGGTCCGCCCACTTTTCCACCGAATGGCGGTGCTAATGAATCGCGGGCGAAGAGCTGAAGAAATGCTCTAATCCATGGCCTTTGCATGTGCATTTCACCCTCGGGGGCAGTCAGGGCGGGGCGAGGCCGCCCGGCCCTACCACGCGCTCCAGAATCCACTTGGCGCAGGCATACCATTTCACGTAGGTGATCGGCTTGTTGCCGCTGCCGGGATTCACCGAATAGCTGTAGCTGCCGGAAACGCCGCTGCGGCTGATGCCATTGATGTAGCTGGTGGTCATCATACTCGTGTTGTAGAGCGAGTAAGTGTCCGTGGCGGCCACGGCATTCAGGAACCCGGCATACTGCGAGATAGTCGTCTCGTTCTTCGCGATCTGGTAAGCGTAGGCCACCGCGCCATAGACCGAGCCGGTCGCCGCGTCGTTCGCGTTGTTGATGTTGCCGACAAGCACCGAGTCGATCGTGACGATGGCGAAGGCCGGTGTGACGAGGGAGACGCCAGCCAGGACGGCCAGACTGAGGGAGGAAGTGGTGGGGAATTTCATGGGGAGTGGTCTGACCCACGAGGGCATGGGGCTTCCGCGGGGGATGTCGATGGATTTCACCCGAAATGTCGGGTGGGCGTGATATAGGCATTCCTGCCCTCACTCTGCGCTCGCCACCCCGCCCCGGCCCCGCTTGACTCCGCCCGCCGATGGCTTCCTCGTTCTCTTTCGACTCCCTGAATCAAGCCCAGCGCGAAGCCGTGGGCGCTCTCGACGGCCCGGTCATGCTGCTCGCCGGCGCAGGCACCGGCAAAACCCGCACCGTCACCTGCCGGATCGCCCACATGCTAGAAAAGCGCATCGCGGCGTCGGAAATCCTCGCCGTCACATTCACCAACAAGGCCGCCAGCGAGATGCGCGAGCGGATCAGCGGGATGGTCTCCAAAAAGGCCGCCGAGGCGATGACCGTCTGCACCTTCCACTCGCTCTGCGTCCGCATCCTGCGAGGCGGCATCGAGAAGCTCGGTTATAAAAAAAACTTCTCGATCTGCTCGCACTCCGACCAGGTCGGACTGATGAAACAACTGCTCGTCCGCAAGGGCGGCAGCTCGGAGAAGGTGAAGCCGGACGAGGTGCTCGGCGCGATTTCCAAAGCCAAGAACAAGGGCGTCGATCCCCAGGACCTGGAGGACGAATACTTCGCCATGCTCGGCGTGGCCTATCAGAACGAGCTGCGCGCCCAGAACGCCGTGGATTTCGACGACCTCCTACTCATGGGCGAGCAAATCCTGCGTGAGCACGAGGACGTCCGCGAGGTCTTCCGCCAGCGTTACACCCGCGTCACGGTGGACGAGTTCCAGGACACCAACGCGCTGCAGATGCGCCTGCTCCAACAGCTCGTCGGCCCGCCGAACTATCATGTCTGCGTCGTTGGCGACGATGACCAGTCGATCTACGGCTGGCGCGGCGCGGAGGTGGCGAACATCCTCCAGTTCGAGAAATTTTTCCCCAACCCGAAGGTCATCCGGCTGGAGGAAAACTACCGCTCCACCCACGCCGTCCTCCACACCGCGAACAGCCTGATCAAGCACAACATCGGCCGCCGCGAGAAGATCCTCCGCTCCACCCGCAAGGACGGCGATCCGGTGCGCATCGTCGCGATGCCCGGAGACGACGAGGAAGCGGAATTCATCGCCGAGGAAATCATGGCGGAGAAGGGCGCGGTCGGCCGCGAGTGGGAGGATTTCGCCATCCTGTTCCGCACTAACGGCCAGAGCCGCAAGCTCGAGCTCGCCTTCCGCGAGCGCAAGATGCCCTATCGAATGGTCGGCGCGCAGAGTTTCTACGACCGCCGCGAAGTCCGCGACGTGCTCGCCTACGCCCAGCTGCTCGCCGCGCCGGATACCGACGTGCCGCTGCTCCGCGTGCTCAACGCGCCGAACCGCGGCATCGGCCAGTCCACCGCCGTGCTCGCCACCGACTGGAGCCGCGAGCACCACGAATCCGTCTGGCAGGCGCTGTGCGATCCGAATTTCACCGACCAGCTGGGAGGTAAGTCCGCGAAAGCCGTGCAGGAGTTCGTCGCCACCATCGCCGGCGCCAAGAACCGCATCGAGATCGCCAGGGAAAACCCCGCCGACGTGCTCGACGCGCTGGTCAAGGAGATCGAATACCTGCCGTGGATCGAGCGCGCCTGCAAGACCGACAGCGAGCGCCAGCAACGCGGCGAAGGCATTTTCAGCGTCGTGGACAGCCTCCGCCAGCACCTGGCGAAAGGGCCCAAAAAGACGCTCCAGTCCTTCCTCGACCACAGCGCCCTCGCTTCCGACAAGGACGACGAGGACCTGGAGAAAAAACTCGGCGTCACCCTCATCACCCTCCACGCCTCCAAAGGCCTAGAATTCCCCATCGTGTTCCTCGTCGGCCTCGAAGAAGGATTCCTGCCCCACACCCGCAGCATCGCGGAAGGCACCAAGGACGAGGAGCGGCGGCTGTTATACGTCGGCATCACCCGCGCGCAGGACCAGCTCACCATGACCTACTGCTCCACCCGCATCAAGTGGGGCCAGGAAACCGGCTGCCAGCCTAGCAGCTTCATCGGCGAGCTCGACGACGAGCACCTCACCCACACCACCTACGACGACATCCTCGGCGCGGCCCCGAGTTCCGACGAGCTGGAGAATTTCTTCGGCGGGCTCAAGGGCTTGCTCGACGACACCTGAGGCCCGGCGGCTCGCGGGGCCTCAGGGCATCATTTCCGCTTCCCTGCTTGCTCTGGATGCGGCGGGCATGTTCCCTGCCGCGGGGCGGACAACCCGGTCCCTCTCGTAGCTCAGATCCTCGAATCCATGTCACGCAAAACCAAGATTATCATCACCCTGGGCCCCGCCACCGAAGCCGAAGAAATGATCGGCAAGCTCATCGACGCGGGCACCAACGTTTTCCGGCTCAACATGAGCCACGCCAAGCACGAGTGGGCCGCGGAAATGACCAAGCGCGTCCGCCGCCAATCCGAAGCGCGGGACGCCCACATCGCCGTCCTCTTCGACCTCACCGGCCCGTCCATCCGCACCGGCGACCTCGACAAGCCCTACAACCTGTTGGAAGGCGACGTCGTCGAGTTCCGCAAGATCGGCGCGGACCAGACGGTCCCGCTTTCCACCACCGTCAACTACGACGGCCTGATGGGCGACGTCACCGTGGGCAACACTCTCGTCGTGGACAACGGCGCCATGCTGATGCGCATCGACGTGGTGGAAACCGACCGCATCCTCTGCTTCGTGAAAACGCCGGGCACCATGGGCTCGCGCCGCCACATCAATCTACCCGGCGTCCGCCTGAATCTCCCCGCGCTCACCGAAAAGGACCACAAGGACCTTTCGCTCGCCGTCGAGTGCGGCGCGGACTACATCGCCGGCTCGTTCGTCCGCGACTCCGCCCACGTCCGCGAACTGCGCGAGGCGATGCAGGCGCTCGAAGGCGAGGCGCAAATCGTCGCCAAGGTCGAGGACCAGGAAGCCATCCGCAACATCGACGCCATCATCCACGAGGCCGACGTCATCATGGTCGCCCGCGGCGATCTGGGCACGGAGGTCGAGTTCGAGGAACTGCCGATCCTCCAGCGCCGCATCGTCAAGCGCTGCCACGAGCTCGGCACCCGCGTCATCGTCGCCACCCAGTTATTGGAGTCGATGATCACCAACCCGACGCCGACCCGCGCGGAAGTCACCGACGTGATGAACGCCGCTTATGAGGAAGCCGACTGTTTGATGCTATCCGGCGAAACCTCGGTGGGCCGCTATCCGGAGCGCTGCGTGGAAGCCCTCGTTAGAATCGCCTCGCGCATCGAGCGCTCCGGCGGCCACGGCTTCGGCCAGAACGTGCTGCTCCGCGACGAGCGCCAGAAGACCGCCCGCGCCGCCGTCACTCTCGCGGACTCGCTGCCGGACGCGCGGCTGGTGGTGCTCACCCGCCGCGGCGTGCTGGCCAACCACGTCGCCATGCTGCGGCCGCGGACCTCCGGCTTTTACGCGTTCACGCCCACCGAACGGGTCTGCCGCAAGCTCTCGCTGACCCGCGGCATCCGCGGCTTCAAGCTGCCCTTCGCCTCGAACATCGAGGAAACCATCCAGCGCGTCAGCGAGATGCTGCGGAAGGAAGACCTCGTCCGGCCGGGCACGCCCATCGTCATCGTTTCGGATATTCTATCCGATCATTTCGCGGCGAACTCGATCTTGCTACACCATGCGTAGGCCGCGGAACCAGTTCACCCTTCTCCACGAGCCTGGATGCCCGCCACCATTACGCGGCTGGCTTCGACCATGGTCTTGAAACGGGTGGACGCGTCGGATGCAGACGGCATCTCTCCGCTGATAGAACCGCGTTCCCATTCCGCGGCGAGCCGCGACAGACCGGTGAATCCGAGCATGGCCGCTGAGCCTTTGATTTCGTGGCACAACTCACGGAACCCGCTCTTGTCCGCCTCCCCGGTGATCTCTACGAGGCGGGTTTCAAAGCGTTTGCAGGAGTCGAAAAAGTCTGTGACCAGCTCCATCATTTCACCGCCTAAAATCCCCGAAAGCTGTTGGTAGAAGGCCCTGTCGAACAGGTCCAAGGCGACGGGCGATGAGAATTCGGATTTCATCATGCGACGAATGGTTTCCACCACAAGTCGACCGGACAAGCAAATTCCGGATCAGCTTTCATTTGAAGCGCCAGACCCGGTCCCGGGACGGGAATTGCGGATTCGACACGGGAAGCCTCCGCTGACCGGACGAATCACGGCAAGAATTCCGAGAAACTTGACCCGCGGGCTCGGCCCCGCCTATACCGCGTGCGTGTACGGAATGGTAAACAAATCGATGGAAGAGTTGATCGTGTCCCGCTTCGGCGCGGACAAATGGCAGGCGGTCAAGGAAAAGGCCGGCGTGGACATCGACGTCTTTCTCTCGAACGAAGGCTATCCGGACAAGCTGACTTATGACCTGATGAGTGCCGCGAGCGACATTTTGGGACTCCCCGCGCGGGAGATCCTGATCGCCTTTGGCGAGCACTGGGTGCTCAATACCGCGAGGCAGGGATACGGCAGCATGCTCGAGGCGAACGGTCGCACCCTCTCGGAATTCCTGATCAACCTGCCATCCTTGCACACCCGGGTGGCGATGATTTTCCCGAATCTGCAGCCCCCCCGCTTCCACTGCAGCGACGTCACCGGAGACTCGCTGGTTCTCCACTACCATTCGCATCGCCCGGGGCTCACCGACTTCGTGGTGGGCCTGCTGCAAGGACTCTCCATCATGTTCGAGACTCCGGCGGAAATCCAGATCACGCAGCGAAAGTCGGAAGGCGCGGATCATGACGTGTTTCTGATCGGCTGGCAGAATACGGCCGCCAAATGACGCCGAAGGACCAGCACCGCGAAAAACGCATGGACCTCGACCACGAGCAATTCGTCGAGTGCTTCCCGTTTTACCTCGGCTGGGATGGAGACTTCGCGATCTCATGCTTCGGACCGAGCCTTGCCAAGATCTGCCCGGATGTGCGCGTGTCGGCCCCCTTCCAGGATTTTTTCGCGTTGCAGCGGCCGATGGCCACGATGTGTGGCGAATCGCTCAAATCCAACCGGAACTCCCTGTTTCTGTTCCGGCATCTCGCCAGCCAGCGGCTCTTCCGCGGCCAGTTGATCCTTTCCGGCACGGATGATGGAGCGGGGGTGTTTCTCGCCTCCCCGTGGTTCACCACCCCGGAAGAGGTCACGGAAAACGGCCTGACCAGCAGCGACT
>JBFZFJ010000282.1:0-9237 GCA_041306405.1 Verrucomicrobiales bacterium
GGAAATGGGGTCAGTGTGCAAATCTTGACAAAATCCCCCTCTCACCTACGGTCCCAGCATGCCGCGCAGTCTGCGAATCGAATTTCCCGGTGCCTTTTACCACGTCATGGCGCGTGGCAACCGGCGCGAAACGATTTTCCATGACGACGATGATCGCCGGTTTTTCCTCGCCACCCTCTCCGAGGCCTGCGCGATGACCGGTTGGCGGGTACACGCCTGGGTGCTGATGGGAAACCACTATCATCTCTTCATCGAGACGCCGGAGCCCAATCTGGTTGCTGGCATGGGCTGGCTACAGAATACGATCACCCGCCGTTACAACGTGCGCCACATGGCCTGGGGCCGACTGTTTGGCGACCGTTACAAGGCGGTTGTGGTGGATGGGGTAGACACGTATCACTACCGGACGCTGGCCGACTACATTCACCTCAATCCGGTTCGGGCGCGGTTGGTCCAGCCGAAAAAGGGCCAAAGTGTCCTGGACTATCCGTGGAGCAGTGTGGCCGGAGGTTGGGCCTTGCCGCCGGGAATGCGCCCGAAATGGTTGGCCGCCGCGGAGGGACTGGAACGATTCGATCTGCCGGACACCGGGGCCGGTCGGCGACGGATGGTGGAGCGCTTGGACCGCCGGGCGGTGGAGGAAGAGATCAAGAAGTGCGGGATGCCGGTCGATGCGGAACAGCTGGATGCGCGGTGCAGCCATCTTCGGCGCGGTTGGTATTGGGGAAGCCAGGAGTTTGCTGAGAAACTGCGGAGGATTTCCGAAAAGCTCATCAAGGAAAAGACGCGATCGTCGCGAGCCTACCGCAAAACCCCGCAGGTCACGGCGCACAGCGAGGAGCAGGCGGAGCGCTGGCTGGCAGAGGGTCTGCAGCAGTCGGGTCTGGTGGCGAAAGATCTGCCAAGCATGAAAGGATCTGATCCACGGAAACTGGCTCTGGCGGAACTCCTCTGGAAACGGACGACTGTCTCGCAGGAGTGGATCGCAAAAAAACTGTCCATGCGCAGCGCAGCAAACGTGAGCCAGCAGTTGCGCCGGTTCAATCGGGTGAAAACCCAGTCCAAGCTGTCTCCCGAAATGCAGACTTTTCTCAGCGAGGCATGGAGTTCAAGCTTGTGAGGGGTCTTTTTTGTCAAGTTTTGCACACTGACCCCATTTCCGCGTATCCTCTGATCAGGCATGGAAAAATGGCAAAAGTGGGGAAGACGGGACCAGTGAAAGCGCCGGGATACACCGGCGAAGCTACCGGGCGAAGGCCTCGCGTGGAAGCTGGATGCCCAAGCCCGACGGGCGAAAGCGTCCGTTAGGAACGGCTCGCTGGAGGAGAAGATCATCCACGCCGCGGTGTCTTAGGCGGTGAGCCTAATTTACGAGGAGGATTGTCCCGGCATCACCCACAAGTGCGCCAAGACGAGGAAGGAAGGACGGTTTGCCATTCACCGCCATACGATTGCGAAACGCCCTGGGAGCGACCGCACTTCCCGCAGCTTGGCTTTGACCGATGCCGGGTTTGTGTCTATTTCCGACCCCTTTCCCATGAAGGAGCAAATCGAAGCCATCCAAACTGAAGCGCTTGCGCAAATTTCCGCCGCCGCGGACGAACGCGCGCTCGACGACGCCCGCGTGGCCGTGCTCGGCAAAAAAGGCACCCTCACCCTCGTCGCCGCGGGCATCAAGGACGTGCCGAAGGAGGACAAAGCCGCCGTCGGTCAGCTTCTCAATGCCGCCCGCACCGCCATCACCGCCGCGCTCGAGGAAAAACAACTCGCCCTCCGGGAAATCGCCGACCGCGCCGCACTCGCCGGCATCGACGTCACCCTTCCCGCCCGCCAAATCCACGTCGGCTCGCTGCACCCGCTCACGCTCATCCGCGACCAAGCGATCGGCATCCTCCGCCGGATGGGTTTCGCCCTCGCCGACGGCCCGGAAATCGAGGACGAGTTTCATTGCTTCGACGCCCTCAACACCCCCGCCGACCACCCGGCCCGCAACGAAAAGGACACCTTCTATTTCGACTCCGGAAAGCTCCTCCGCACCCATACCTCCAGCGTGCAAGTCCGCACCATGGAAACCCAGACGCCGCCGATCCGCATCATCGCCCCCGGCTCCGCCTACCGCCGCGACGAAATCGACGCCACCCATCTATCCGTTTTCAACCAGCTCGAAGGCCTCTACGTCGGCACCGACGTTTCCCTCCCCGACCTCAAGGGCACGCTCGAATATTTCCTCCACGAACTCTTCGGCCCGAGCACGGAAGTCCGGTTCCGCCCGCACTTTTTCCCGTTCACCGAGCCGAGTTTCGAGATCGACGTGAAACTCACCGTCAAGGGCCAGGCCCCGCGTTGGATCGAAGTCGCCGGCTGCGGCATGGTCGATCCCGCCGTCTTCGAATCCATCAACAAGTCCCGCAAGGACAACGCCTTCGACCCCGAAAAAGTCACCGGCTTCGCCTTTGGCATGGGTCTCGACCGCCTCGCCATGATCCGCTGGGGCATCAAAGACATCCGCCTCCTCATCGAAAACGACGCCCGTTTCCTCAAGCAGTTCGCTTGAAGAATGAAATTGAACCGCAGATGAACGCAGATGGACGCAGATAAGATTCAGAAATTCTTATTCACCGGATTCGCGGTGCCTCAAAATCTTCATCCCCTCTCCCATCTGCGTTTATCTGCGTCCATCTGCGGTTAAAAAATCTTCCTCTTCTCTCCATGAACATTTCTCTCAACTGGCTCGCCACCCACCTCGACCTCTCCGGTAAATCCATCAAGGAAATCGACGACCTCTTCACCTTCGCCGGCGTCGAAGTCGAAGGCATCGTTTCCAAAGGCATCGCCTCGGAGCGCATCGTCGTTGCCCAGATCATGGAAGCCGTCCAGCACCCGAACGCGGACCGCCTGAAAGTCACCCAGGTCAACTGCGGCGAAGCTGGCTTGCGCCAGATCGTCTGCGGTGCCCAGAACTACAAAGTCGGCGACAAAGTCCCCTGCGCCCTCCCCGGCGCGGAACTCCCCGGCGGCTTCACCATCGGCGAGACCGTCATGCGCAAGGTCGAGTCGAAAGGCATGCTCTGCGCCGCCGCCGAGATCGGCCTGCCCGCCGGTGAAGACGGCCTGCTCATCCTCCCCGAGGACGCGGAAATCGGCAAACCCGTCAAACAACTCTTCGACTCCGACACCCTGCTCGAACTCGAAGTCACCCCGAACCGCCCCGACCTCCTCAGCCACCGCGGCATGGCCCGCGAGCTCGCCACGTTGCTGAAAACTCCGCTGCTCCCGCTGGAAATCCCCTCAAGGAGCGTGGGCGTCTCGCCCACGAGTCAAATCCGCATCGAAGCCCCCGCCGCCTGCCCGCTCTACACCGCCGTTAGGATGTCCAACGTCACCGTGAAGGAAAGCCCCGCATGGCTCAAGCAGCGTCTCGAATCCATCGGCCTGCGCCCGATCAACAACATCGTCGATGTTACCAACTTCGTGCTCCACGAACTCGGCCAGCCGCTCCACGCCTTCGACGCCGCGAAACTCACCGGCAACATCATCGTCCGCCACGCCAACGACGGTGAAACCTTCCTCGCGCTCGACGAATCTACCCACGTCCTCACCCCAGACGATCTCCTCATTTCCGACGAATCGGGCACCGCTCTCGCTCTGGCCGGCGTCATGGGCGGAGCCGAGAGCGGCGTCACCGAAACGACTACCGACATTCTGTTGGAGTCCGCTTATTTCACCCCGCAAGGCATCCGCCGCACCTCGCGCCGCACCTCGCTGACATCGGATTCCTCCTACCGCTTTGAGCGCGGCGTCGATCCGGCCGGGGTCCTCACCGCCTCCGCATTCGCCGTGAAACTCATCCTCGAAATCGCCGGCGGCACTGCGGAAACGACCACCCAAGTCGCCGGCGCGGCTCCGGTTCTCACCCAGCCCGTCACGCTCGACGCCAAGAAACTCGACCAACTCATGGGCGGCTCCATTCCGCTGGCAGACGCCGAGGAAATCCTCACCCGCCTCGGTCTCACCAAGCTTGCCGACGGCACTTGGGACGTCCCCTCCTTCCGCGCCGACCTCCAGCGCCACATCGATCTCGTCGAGGAAATCGCCCGCGTCCACGGCCTCGCCAACGTGCCATCGCGTTTCCAAGGAACCTTCGTCCCCGCCAGCCCGGTCGATGCCGCTTACGATGCCGATATGGTCCTTCGCCGCCGCCTCGCCGCGCTCGGCCTGCACGAATGTCAGACCATCAAACTCATCTCGGACGCCCAGGTTTCCGATATCCTCCCGCTGCGCCCACTGCAGGATGGCGACATCATCCGCGTGAAACTCCCGCTCAGCGAAGACCACGCCGTCATGCGTCCGAGCATCGTTCCCGGCCTGATCGCCTCCGCTGCTAGAAATGTCCGCCAACAGGCGAAATCCCTGCGTTTCTTCGAAATGGGCCGCGTCTTCCGCAACGCCGGCGGCGGCAAAGCCAAGGACCAGGAAAGCGAAACGCTCGCCGTTCTCCTCTCCGGCTCCGCCCAACCCACCGGTTGGTCACAAACCGACCGCAGCGCGGATCTCTACGACCTCAGAGGCGTCCTCTCCGCCCTGCTAGGCGACCGGAAAATCACCTTTGCCCCGAAGGACCGCCCCGGCTTCGTGCTCGCCAGCGACATCAAGCTCGACGACCAGAACATCGGCGTCTTCGCACGGCTAACACCCGCCCGCGAGCGTGAATTGGATTTCACAACGCCCGTCTTTGTCGCCGAGTTAGACCTCGGAAAACTGAGAAAACTCCTCAACGGCATCAGCCACGTCGAGGACCTCCCGCAGTTCCCCGGCTCCTCCCGCGACGCCGCGATGGAGCTCCCGCTCACCACCCCGAACGCGCAGATCGAAGCCGTCATCGCCAAGCTCGCCGAGCCTTTGTTAGTCTCGTCCGAGTGCTTCGACGTCTTCACCGACCCCACAGGCCAGAAGATCGCCGCCGACAGCAAGTCCGTCGCCTATCGCTTCCAATACCGCGAGCCCACCCGCACGCTCAAGACGGAAGAGATCGACGCCGCCCATCAGAAAGTGCTCGAAACACTGACGAAGGGGCTGGGGGTGAAGTTCCGGTGATGCCCCATCAACGTGGACTGACCTACCGATGACTTTGTGAGAAATATGCCCGGTGGGTCGCCGGATCAAACGGGACGCTCACACCGCTGTTATTTGCAGCGCGCTTCTCATGGACAAGCGCCTTTGGAATCACCACAAGTTCTTCCTCGCCATCGCGATTTCGAACGATGGCAGGACGGCCCAGCTGCATTTGGCCAGGCGGCCTGACACCTTCACTTTCGGTCAATTGCCAACCATTTGAATATTCTGCCAATTGTCATTTGCCTAAAAGTAGCGCTTCGCGAATCGCCTCCGGATGCAGCCTTGCCACCGCCCTCGAGTCCGTCGCCGCGCCGCCGGATTCGGCGGTGGCACATTCCCATTTACGGATGGTGGCGAGGGAGACGTCAAGCATCAGAAAGTGCTAGAGGCACTGAGGATGGGGCGGGGGTAAAATTGCCTTTGCGGGTTTCAATTCTATCAACATTCCACCACGTTGACGGCGAGCCCGCCTCGGGAGGTTTCCTTGTATTTCGATTTCATGTCGCGGCCGGTGTCGCGCATGGTGCGGATGACCTTGTCGAGCGAGACGAAGTGCGTGCCGTCGCCGGAAAGCGCGAGGCGCGAGGCGTTGATCGCCTTGACCGCGCCCATCGCGTTGCGCTCGATGCAGGGGATCTGCACCAGCCCGCCGATGGGATCGCAGGTGAGGCCGAGATTGTGCTCCATGCCGATCTCGGCGGCGTTCTCGACCTGTTTCGGGGAGCCGCCGAGAAACTCGACAAGTCCGGCGGCGGCCATCGAGCAGGCCACTCCGACCTCGCCCTGGCAGCCGGCTTCCGCGCCGGAAATCGAGGCGTTGCGCTTGTAGAGCATGCCGACCGCGGCGGCGGTTAGAAGGAAGCGGTGTTCTCCGTCGGGAAACGGCGAGTGGCGGAATCTCACGGCGTAATGCAGCACGGCGGGGATGATGCCGGCCGCGCCATTGGTGGGAGCGGTGACGACCCGGCCGCCCGCCGCGTTTTCCTCGTTCACGGCGAGGGCGTAGAGGTTGACCCAGTCGAGGATGGTCAGCGGGTCTTTCAACGCGGCCTCCGGCGAGTTGATTAGATTTTCATGGATCGCCTTCGCCCGCCGTTTGACGTGGAGGCCGCCGGGCAGGATTCCTTCCTGGTCGCACCCGCGTTTCACGCAGGCTTGCATGGCTTTCCAGATCCCGTCCAAGCGGGCGCGGGTCTCCGTTTCCGGGCGGAACGCGGCTTCGTTCGCCCACATCACGCCGCTCACCGGGAGGCCGGTGGCGGCGCAGTGTTCCATCAGTTCCACGGCGTTGGCGAATGGATAGGGCAGACTGATGGAAGCGGGCGCGGGCTGTTTCATTTCCGCCACGGTGGCGATGAATCCGCCTCCCACCGAATACATCACCTCGTCGCAAACCGGCTCGCCCGCGGCATCCAGCGCCGTGAAATGCATCCCGTTCGGGTGCAGCGGCAGCGGCTTGAGGCGTTTGAAATCCAAGTCCTGCTTTTCCTCGAAATCGAGTTCCGTCCCCCATGGCGCCCGCAAACGTTTTCTCGCGCGCAGGTCTTCGAGGCGGGCGGGGATCGCATCGATATCGACGTCTTCAGGTTTCTCGCCAAGGAACCCGAGGATCACCGCGACATCCGTGCCGTGGCCTTTTCCCGTGGCCGCGAGCGAGCCGTATAAACCGCATTTCAAGCGGACCACCCGCGGGGCGAGTCCCTTCGCTTCCAGCTCCCTGACAAACCGGCAGGCCGCGCGCATCGGCCCAACCGTGTGCGAGGACGACGGGCCGACGCCGACCGTGTACAAATCGAGTGCTGAGAGAGGCATGGCTGGCTTGATGTCCGATGCAACCCCCGCGGCCGCCGGCTGGCAAGCGGAATGCCAGCGGGTGTGAAGCGGTCCGTTTCACCAATCGACGGTGAGGCCGGCGTAGAGGCCGGTGCCGGCGCCTTCGATGACGGTGCCGTAGAAGCTGGAGAGCTGATAGGATTCGTCGAACGCGTTTTCGAGGCGGGCGTGGAGCTTCACCTTGTCGCAAATCTGATAGGAGCCGTAGAGGCGGGCGACGGTGTAGGATTCCAGGGGATCCCCGCCCCACGAGTGGTCGGAGAGATGGGTGGCACCGATGCCGACGAGGGATTTGGCGCTGGGTTTCCAGTCGAGCGAGGCGGTGGCGGCGTTCTTTGGCTGGTTGCCGAGGCTCTCGTGGAGGTAGGTCCAGGCGAGGCGGTAACTGAGGGCGTTTTCCAGCCAGCTGCCATGGATGCCGAGCTCGAGGCCGTCGGTGGTGGTGGTGCCGGGGAGGTTGGCGGCGGTGTAGGTCGTGAAGTCGCCGGAGGGATTGGCGTAGGATTCGATGGCGTCCTCGATGCGGTTGGAAAACCAGGTGGCTTCGAGGGTGTGGTGGTCGCCGATTTTCTGTTCGATGCCGATGTCCCAGCCGATGGAGGACTGGGCGGCGAGGTCGGGGTTGGCGACATAGTTGAAATAGCCGAGGTAGATGTTGTAAAACAGATCGTTGTAACTCGGGGCGCGGAACGAGCGTCCGAGTCCGGCGCGGAACGAGGTGCCGGATTTCTCCAGTTGATAGATCGAGCCGAGGCGCCAGGTGAATTCGTCGCCGTAGGAATCGTAGTTCTCCCAGCGGAAAGCCGCGGTGGTGGTCAGGTTTTCGACGGGGTCCCACTCGAGGGCGGAGTGGACGCCGTAGCGGTCGCCGCCTTCATCGACGCCATCGGTGACTTGGAACGAGTCGTGATGGAAAAATCCGCCCGCGAGGAGGCGGAGGTTTTCGGCGAGGGTGATCTCATGGTCGGTGGAGATGCTGCCGGCGCGCGTGTCGGTGCCGTAGTTTCCGGAAGCGGAGTCGTTGTCGTAAAATTCCTGTTGGTAGCCTGCGAGGAAGCGGGCGGTCCAGCGGTCGGAAATCACGCCGGTGGCGTAAAGCGTGGCGAGGCTGGAATCCACGCGGTTCTCCGAAGCGCCGTGGTCGTCGTAGAAACTATCAAACGCGCGGAAGGTGGTGCCGACGGTCCAGACCAGGTCGATCTTTCCTTCCACGCGGAGGGCGGTGCTGCCTTGGTGGAAATTTTCGTCAGGCCCGTCGTTTTCGGTTTCCTCATACCCGCCGGAAAGGAAATAGGAGAGCGGCCCGGTTTCTCCCTGGAACATGGCGTTTGCGGCGAGGGATTGGAACGAGCCGGCCTCGAAGGTGGCGGAGCCGTGTGGATCGCCGGAGCCGTGCGGAGTCTCGATCCACAGCACCCCGCCGATGGATTCGCCGCCGTAGATGGCACCCTGTGGACCGCGCAGGACTTCGATGCTTCCCACGTCGTTCACCCGGCCGCCGGAGAGGATATTGCCGAGCGGCGTGCTGGAATCGCTCAGGCGCATGCCGTCGATGACGACTTGGGAGTCGGCGGTTTTCGTGCCGCGGATGAAGAGGGAGCTGACGGCTCCGGTCTGGCCGCCGGTGGAGGTGGAAATGACTCCGGGGACGGCGTTGAGCGCGTCGCGGAGCTGGAGAATGCCTTGGTTTTGCAAGGACTCGGGGTCCAGCACGGTTACCGCGGAGGTGACGGTGGAGGCCGGGCGCGGGACCCGCAGGGCGGAGACGATCAGCGGTTCGAGTTCGGCCTTTTTTTCCTCCGCGCGGGCAGGGGATTGGGCAAGCAGGGCGATCAGTGCGAAGGCACTCCGGCGGGAGCCTCTGGGAGGCGTTGGTAGATGTAGCATGGTTTCGGTTTCAATGTCTGTTAGTCGCAGACGTCTGAAAATCTCCTCAGGCTGGCAATCTGGCTGACCGTCCCGCTCTCGCGGTCCGGAATCACAGTGGCGATACCGCGCCGGAATCCCACCGGCTTCCCCATCAATTTCCTGCCCTGGCGAAGGGCGTCCTGAAGAGAGTCGGATTTCGCCGACGGCGTGGTGATATTCCACGGACCGTCCCGCGCGCAAGGGTGGAGCGCAAGATCAGAGGAAATGCCGATGAGTTGAGCGGTTCGATCAAACGCCCCGGCGGCGAAGGGCCGGGATTTCTTGGCGCTTGACGGCGGGGCGGCGGGGGATTTCCTTCCCGCCATGTTCCGCGAGGTCCTGAAATCAAAACTACACCGGGCGATGATCACCGGATCGGAC
>JBFZFJ010000283.1:0-2849 GCA_041306405.1 Verrucomicrobiales bacterium
GCTTATGCCTTCACTGGTTCGAATCCAGTCCCGCCCATATCTGCCCTAGCCCACGTGGATGAAAACGCCGCTCGAGCCGAGCGCAGCAAGGCGGGTTGAGCCAAGCGAAACCAATCCACTTTTGCCCGTTTCTTTCCAGTCGGGTTAGAGCGCCGCAGCCACGGAAAAGCTTAAACCGCTCGGAAAGTCAGCCGATGAGCGCGCTGGATTTTCTCCCGCACTTGCTCGGTCAGCCCGGCCTCGCCGGCGAACTCCGGCCACCGCTCCACCGCTGCTTGAACTTCCGCCACAATCGCCTGGGCACGACCCCGCTTCATCACCGCCGACTTCGCGCACGTTACGAAATCCGCCAGAGTGAAGCCGTCCCGCTTACCGTTCAGGGTCATTTGGTGCGCCCCGGTCCACAACCCCGCCGGATTGTAGCTGTAGGTCACATCGAAGGCCGGCGCGAGTGACCACGCGCCCTGCTGGTTCATCAGGAAAGCGATGTTCTTCACATGATCGTCTTGGTTGCGCGCGACGATATTGAAAACCATGCGCCGGAACTGCTCCTCCACCGCTGCCACGGGCAATCCGAGCCGGCGGATGGTCAGCAAAGCCTGCTCGTAAGAGTAGGCCCCCGGCTGATGAAAGTCATAGTGCGCCAACGCCCCCAGCGATTGCATGTGCAACTTGGCGCCGCCGGGATGACGATCGAAGCGCCGCGTCATGAAATGGCGACGCCCATTCTCCTCCAAAAGCCGGCACTCGCTCATGGTTATCCCCGCCGCCTGGGCCATGCGGTAGTAGGCGAACTCGATCGCCCCATAACCCTTCGGATCTTCCTGCTCTTTGTCTTTGTTGCCCGCCACGCCATCGAACTTGAGCAACCAGTAGTCAAACCCGTCGCCTGCGGCGATCTGACCGGACCGCACCTCGTTCGTCTCCCGGTTCCAAGCGATCACAGCTTTGGCCCGTGCCCCGCCTGCCGAAGTGCCCACGTGCAAAATGTCGCGCAGCGCCCTCTCCTTCCCCGCGGCGTGGAAATGTCCCAGCAAATCACTCCGATGTGTCAGCACCTCACTCGCCAAGCGCACCAGCGCCTCAACCTCGATCTTCGAGGCCTGGCGCGCTTTCGGTCCGAGCACCGGAGCAAATTCCAACGCCCCCATGCCACGGATTCCCGTGTAGCACAGACGCTCGACAGCGCTGAAACTTTCCGGCGCGCGACCCTGCGTGGCCAGCCACGCGTCAATCAAGGCGTTGCCGAATTTGTCCGGCAAGGAATCAGCCAGCAGTCCCGGCAATCCGTGAAAAGCCGCACGCGGCAGGGAGGAAAATTCGTAAACCCGCTCGCTCAGGGGCATAGTCAGCGGAGACAACTCGATGCCACTGCGCGCGAACTCCGCATCGTATTGGAACGCCGCCACCTCACGCCCCTCGTCGAGCGCAACCGCACCGATTGTCCGGCCCCAAAGCTCGACCTTGGCGATCATGACGATTCACCCCAGGTCCATTGTTTCGACCCACCCAAGGTAGCTTTTTTGCGTCCTGCCCGTCGCCGCTGATGCCCTTGTTGCTTCAGCCGCGCCATCGGACCGGGTGCGGGCTTCGGCAAGAGCGATTCAAAACGCTCCAGCAAACCGAGCGAGCGGCAGACCCTCAGAAATCCGGAAAGTTGCGATGCTACCTGGCCCGCCTCAAGCCGCTGCAGCGTGCTCTTGGCAACGCCAGCCGCCTCCGCCAGCTGGATCTGCGTGAGGTTCTTCTCCAAGCGGGCTGCGGCCAACCGTGCCCCTAACTCTTGGAGAACTGCCCTATCTGTCAACTGATCCGTAATGTGCACAACACCTCATCTATGATGCGCTAATTAGTTTTTGTCAACTAAGACATCTTTTAAGATGCGCTATTGTGATTGCAGGGCAGCATTGGTTGAGTTGAAGCGAAACCAATCCAGTCCCGCCCATTTTTCCTCCAGCGGACGAAAACGCCGCTCGAACCGGAGTGCCACTAAGCCAAGTCGCCGCACGACGGTGGTTCGACTCTTCAGAATTTGACCACCGTGCGCAGGCCGAGGACGGCGAAAACGTCTGCCTCTGCAGTCGCGGGGGCAATCACCTGAATGTCCGGAGTGACGATAAGCCACGGCGTCACGGCGACATTGTAGAAAACCTCGAAACCCGTCTCGGGTCCGACATCCGTGAGCAGTGCGGTGGAGAGGCCCTGCGACCATCCGTAGTGGTAGATTCCCACGCCGAAGCTGTCCCACGGCCGCGAAGCCCACATACCCTCGCCGGTAATGCCTCCGGCAATGGACCACTGGATGGGGTTCGGGCTTCCTTGTGTCGCTGCGGCGCGTCCGTAGAGTCCGATGCCTTTGCCGGGGCGCACCGGGCTGGACCAGAGTTGATGGCCGAAGCGAAGACCGAAGCTGTCGGGCGAGGTGCGCGAAGTCACGACGCCTGTCGAGGCGAGGTAAATGTCCTCGAGGTTGACCGACTGCTCCGTGCTGAAACTGTAGGACACTCCGAAATTCGAGGGGCGGTCCCAGACTTTGCCATTCCACTGCGCGCTGAAGTTGAAATTCACCCCGTCCTGAAAAACCCGGTCGAACGTGCTCTCGGTGCGGTTGTTCGGGTCGAAGGCGAGCGCGGTCAGATTGAAGTCGCCGATTTTCTGGTCGATCGATCCGCCGAGCATGACGAGTTGTGTAATGCCGTTCGGGTTGGCGACCAAGGCGAGGTTCTGGAAGCGTTCGATACCCCACCCGCCGAAGAAAGGATCGCGCGCCAAAAGATCGAGAGCGTTGATCTTGCCGGCCATCAAGGTCGTGTCGCTGACACGCTGACGGTAAAACAGCGAGGTCAGCG
>JBFZFJ010000284.1:0-3269 GCA_041306405.1 Verrucomicrobiales bacterium
TGCCGTGAATGCTTTCCAGCCGGAGTCCGGAAACAAGGATCTGGAAACAGCTCGGGACGATTTTGAAATCAATGAATTCCCGGCCGCAGGTTTCGGCGAGATCGAGCATTTGATGACGGTCCAAAGTGCCGTCCACCACCATCACCAAGTCCGCGCCGGACGAGCGGAGGATGGGACGAAGCGATGCATAATGGCCCAACACCGGAACCCCGGACGGAGGATCCAGCTCGAAAGCCTGGGCGGGCGGGCAAATGGCCCCGGCGACGGAAATCTGATTGGCCCGGCCGCTTCCAAAGCGCTTCAAGGCACGATCACATTCTCCATTCCAACCCAGGAAAACGGTCTTCTGGCGCAGGGGGGTGGCGAAGGATTCGCGGCGCATGACGCAGTAGAGAAACCACCGCCAGCCGAGCAGGCCGGCCATGGAAATCGAGCACCCGATGGCGCAATACAGGCGGCTGATGGCAGGTTCGATTTTCAAAACGAGCGCGAGGGCCAGGAAGCCAACGCCCCAGATCACGCAGGATTTCACGATGATCGCAAAGGTCTTCCGCACCGCGAGGAAGTTCCGAGGATCATGGAGCCGCGAGTTCGCCAGCAGGAAGATCAACAGCGCGCTGCCCACCAGCACGTGGCCGCAATAGCCGGTGACGCTGATCGCCGAATCCACGACGCCGACTTCCCGCAAGCCGGTTTCAAACCGGATCACGTAAGCGAGCATCAAGGCCATCAGGACAACGGCCGAGTCCCCCAGAAAGCTAACGGCCACCAGTTTCTGGTGCGCGACCCATGGACGGTGCCGGTGTCTGAGGGTGAAGGATTCGGGGGGAGCAGTCGGAGCGACCGCGGGACGAGCAAGAAGAGACTCGCCCGCATCCAAGCGGGATATCGGATTCATGTTTTGGGGGGTGGGGGGATGAACAAAACCATCGGGGATGGAAAGTGGCTTTTCGGCGAAGGCTGAGCGGTAGGATAAAACGAGAAGATTGGCTACGCAAAAGTAGGAACAATTTCACAGGTATCGGAAGGGGGAGCAGAAACCACGCCAGCGGGCTTGGTGCTTGAGAGAACAGGGCGATTCACCTGGACGCCGGGGCCGGACGACGAGGAGCCTGGCGCGCTTGCGGGAAACTCGTTCCAGATGAAGCCGACCAAGGTCCCGCCCGCCGAGCGGATGAGGTCGGCCGCGCGTTTGAGCTCGCGGCGGTCACTGCCGCCGTCGCGGACGACCAGGCAAGTGCGGTCCGCGTAACGGGTGATCGCCAGCGTGTCGCTCACCGAGAAAACGGATGGCGAATCAATGACCACGCGGTCAAACCAGCGGTAGGCGTCTTCAAGCAGGGCGGGGAAACGTGTGCCCGCGAGGAGCTCGCCGGCGTCCGCGCGCATCGGCCCGGACGAGAGCATGTAGAGATTCGGCAGGACCGTGGTGAAGCAGGCGTCCGCAGGGTCGATTTTTCCGTCCAGATAGCCGCCGAGACCGGAGTCCGGCGCGGCCTCGGCGAGGTGCAGGCGGCTCAGCCCGGGACGACGCAGATCCGCGTCAAGCAGCAAGGTGCGGTGGCCCTGCATGGCAAGCGAGCTGGCGTAGTTGAGCGCGCAGAACGACTTGCCCTCCCCCGCCCTCGCGCTGGCGAAAAGCACCGTCCGCGCATTGCCGCCCGGCGGCGGGGCGAGGATCGCCCGCAAGCGGCGGAAAGCCTCGGCCCCGGCGGACGACGGATCGGATAGAAGCACCATGCCGTCGCCCGAATGCGCGATCTCCGGCAATTTCGCCAACAGCGGCGCGCTGGTGGCACGGGCGGCGGCGGCGGGATCGCGCACCCTGCGGTCTCCGAGCTCAAGCGCCACCAAAAGCACCAGGCCGCCCAGAAAACCAACGAATGCGCCCACCGCGGCGAAAACGATCTTGCGCGGGCTGCGGGAGATTTCCGGCACCAGCGGAGTATCTTCCCAGCGCAGGACCGAGGGCGGGACTGACGCCGCCAGACTTGTCTCGCGCAGTCTCACCGCGACGGAATCATGCAGCTTGCGGTCTGCCTCGGCGTCCCGGCTCATGCCGCGGAACTGCTCGCGAATCCCCTCGATATCGACGGCGCTGTCGCGGGCTTGGCCGACTTCCACGGAGAGCTTGAGTTCGTTTTCCTGGGCGACGCGATACCGTTGCTCCAGTGCCTGCCCGGCGGAGCGGACGGTATCCGCTAGATTGGTTTTCATGAGGGCGATCTCGTTAGAAACCCCCTTATAGACCGGATGCTTGAACAGGTAGCGCTCTTTCACCCGGCCAAAGTCCGCTTCCTTCTGTTGGATCGCCTTCAACTGATTGAGGACTTCGGTTCCGCGCTCGGAGATTGCATGGCCCGCAAGCGCCTCCGGATTCGACGGATCAAATTTCGCGAACGCTTCGAATTCAGACTCCACACGGAGGCGGGCGGAGGTGGCTTCGGTGAGTTGAGCGCTCAAGGTCGCGAGCGCATCTCTCACAGGAATGCCGCTGCCGGTTCCCTCCAGTCCCGGAACCGGATGGGCTTCGCGAAATTCCTGAAGTCTGCGGGCCGACGCTTCCATTTGTTCGCGCAGGCTTCCCTCCTCACGGGCGAGTCCTTCGCTGGCTTGCTGGGTGACCGCTTTCTGACGGTCATTTGTCGATTTCTGATACTCCTCCACCAAGGACTCCACCAGGCGCTTGGCGCGTGCGGGGTCGGTGTCATCCACATGGATGTCGATGATCCGGGTGCCCCGGCGCAGCTCGATTTTCACCCGTTGCGAAATGATTCCCAACAACGCCTGCGGGCTGCTGCCCTGCGGCGCGAAGGCGGGGTCAGCGTCGAGGTGATTCACGTCGATCATGCGCATCAGCAAGCTCGAGGCGCTCATCCCCTGCTCCACCGAACGCATTTGCTCAAGGTCGCGGGTTTCCTCCGGAGCAACCGCCCGGATATCCAGAACCAACGGTGCCTGGCTGCTCACATAGACCGATCCCGAGGCACGGTAAATCTTAGGTAGACGAGCGGCAAACGCATACAACGCGACGGCCCCCGCAATGCCCAACAACAACACGACCCAACTGCGGTATAGCAGAATGTGCATCAGGCGCCCAAGCTCCACCTTGGCCAGGAAATGAGTGGGGTCCGCACCCACCGGAACGGACAACTGCGAAGCTCTTGTGGAGAGATCGGAATTCTTTGAATTTGAGAGCGACATCGAAAATGAATTGGAGTGCTTCAGAACAGGCTTTCCGGGATGGTGATGACGTCGCCGTCGCGCAA